>CANIRI010000146.1 GCA_947469815.1 Comamonadaceae bacterium
AAGGACTAAACATCCGAAAACTGCTTCAAAATCTATTTCCATCGATTTATAAAGCGGTATAACAATTAACGTAGCAGCGAAAATTAAAACGATATACGACATTGATTTGCCCATTGGAGCTAATCTTTTTAGACTATTAATCATGATATCCTGCAATAATTAATTCAGTTGAGAAGTCGATTAAATAACATCATTCATAATTTATCCCAATACCTCGCAATTCATCTTCAATGATCTTTGCCTCATCGTCATATTTTTTAATGATGTAATGAATTTTCATTTTGAGCTCACGTAATTCGCTGCTCGAATAGTGTCTATTTGTGACAAAAAAATATTTCTTAAAAATCCAAAATCTTGAACTCTCAAATTGTTGCTTTTCGTTTTTTGATGAGCTTATGGGTTGATTGATAATCGGTATCGGTTTTTTGTTAAGTTCTTTGAACGCATATTTTGTAAAAATAGGGGATAATAAAGCTTTAACCTCTCTTGTATTTTCGTTCTCCCCAATTTGCACGCTAATTGTGTAAACTCCAATATCTTTCTCGATGTTGTATATAACTTTCACAAAGTCTTTTTGAGACAATTCGTATAAAGTTGAGTGAATCTCTAGATGGCCGTCAGATTGCGTTCCAATTTCATTATTGGTGGTAGTAAGCGGTGGCGGTTCGCTATCCACAATAGTGGCAAAACATTTGACTTTAAGGCTCATATTATTTAAGCGTTGAGTAAGTGCAAACGATCATAAATTTCACATTCTGTCTTAAACCTTGGTGTTCTTTGATTCAGGTTCCTGATTCCGTTTATGGTACTCTAATCGAAAATTTGCCCACATCGGTCGGTAACCACGAGATTTATGTTAGCTTTCGTTGCTGAGATGTTTACTTGTTACCAATCTGGAAATTGCTTAAGCTGCGCTGTTGCTTATTCAGTGTGAATTCGATGATTTGACGAATCGAGGAGTATGTCAACATCGTAGTCTGAGTAATGTTGGCAAGTCTAATCTTAATAGGTAATCAGCAAATAATTTTGAAAATGTTAATCCCATTCCAGTTGTATTAAAAACACTTTGGAGAGAACAATATGGAAACGATGACTGAAATTGTGGAGAATTTCAATACTAGAATGCCCGAAAATGTTGTACGACAAATGGAAAATATAATTCATGAAAACTTGATTCTTGTGGCTACCTTAGCCGAACACTTGCCAACTGAAAAATATGATCAATTAAGTCAATCCTTGAACTACCTAATCGCATTTTTTAATTATGTATATCCATTTGTAGAGCCAATTGCATATGGTCGCCTTGACCAGACGTTTTTAGTCAGGGAAGAATCTAGACAACGTCTTGAGAGGGTTCAAGCGGAGTTAGTGGAACTATTTAGATTTCAACAAGACCGGAAGCATCTTTTGTTAGATGAGATCACTTCAATCCTCGAAGACTCGCATAGGCGCTATCGTTAATCTATTCATAGACCCCATGCCCATGAAATTTTTTATCCTCGTAGTATTGTCTTTCTTGTGCAAAATGACGATCGCAGAGACAACAATTTGGGATGAGCTGCCTGCGAGTCAAAATGCAAGGTTTAAATACTTCAAAAAAAATGACAAGCTTGGAGTTTTTAAGGCATATCAGGAAATGCGCGGGACGAAATATATCTTCGCTTGTGTCAATGCATTTGTATTTCATCTCTATGCCTACCAAGATGATTCAATTGAGGATTCTGAGGTCGCCAGGAAGAAATCTGAACGCAAGTGTGCTGAAACATACGAAATTCCAAATTCAACTATCCGGTTTCCATACGGCACGCTGATTTTTTTGCGTTTTGAAATAGGCAAAGACCCAGCAGAGAAGATCTATGGTCCAAGCAGAAAAGCCGCCTAAATCCAATGATGTATGCCTAACCAACCAGACCATTGGGCTGGGTTCTGATGAATTGGGTTGATCTGCCTTGGGGCGGGACCGGCTGACTAGTCGACTGGGTGAAAATTGGTTTTGCCACCGTGCTGGGAGCGTGAGCCTTGTAGGATGACCGTCAGGCGCAGCACCAACTGACCAGCAGGGTAGGGTGCTGAATACGCTACACACTTTGCTACACACCGAAAAAATAGCGTTGATTTCTATAGGTTTTTTAGCCAAGAAACTTCTTTTAATCCGTTTGTCGTGGGTTCGACCCCCGCACGTCCCACCAACATCATCATGAAAAAGCCACAGTGTTCGCACTGTGGCTTTTTTCTTGCGGCTTAGGGCAGCTCGGCCTCTTCAACCCTTTGCATCAGCTCGCGCAGCGCCTTGGTATTGACCGCTGCTTTGGCGTCCCGTAACGCGTCTTGCAACACCTCACGGATGTCATCGGGTTGGACCAACTCCATGTCCCAGGTCGGGAACATCCGCTCACGCACTTCCTCGTTGACAGACAATTCGACCAAGGTGTTGTGGCGCTTGTCTTTCCGAATGTTGTGCATTAATTGCTCAACGCTTTTCTTGGGTCCCTCGAGCCATTGAAAAAATATGTCGCCGCCGTAAACCAGGAGTCCCGTGACACCATGGGCGGGGTTCCAACGGCGTGCGGTGGCAATGATGGCCTGTACGTCAGCCTCGGCCAAGCCGGTCGTGATTCGGCTGCAGTACACGACATTGTGCAGAAGAGTCTCTGACCCTTCGCTTGGCTCGTCATACAAATCTTGATTCATGGGGTTTGGAAGCTAGGGCGGTTGAAGATAGTCCCATTATTGGCTACAAATTCAGCATCGCTTGTCTGACCAGCCATAAAGGCTGATGCAAATACCGATATTGCCCTCAAATCCCGTTCAACTCAACGCCATATTCCAGCGCAACGTCCATCAAAGCCTCGATCTGCCCGTGCGCGTAGGTGCTCAAAAAATACAACTCAAAGTGTTGCGTATCGAGCCGGTGCAGTACGCACGGGATATGGTGGTGGCCGGTCAGTTGAAATCTCCCGACGGGGAATGCCGCAGGGCGGAAATCCAAGGCGTAGAGTTTGGCCAGCGCGTCAACCGCCCTCGCGCCATGCAGCTGAACCCGGATGCGGGCGTGGCTAAGGTCCAGTACCGACCCAATTTCGGGAGGGATATGCGAGCGCAGTTGCGCCACCCGGTCTGGTGCGGGATGCGCACCGATCAACATGAACTCCAGCGGACCGCTGCGCATCAGCAGCCCCGCCTCGCACGCGGTGGCGTGGCCGGTCTGCGCCGGGGGCATGCACCCAAGTGCGCTGTGCACGGCTTGGGTCAGCGCCTCAATGCCGCTGGCCCAGGTACCCAGCAGCGTGACGCTTTGCAGGCGCTGCGCCGTCATGTGGACTTGCACCAAGCCCTGGTGGGTCGGGTGCACGGTGTGGCCGGAGCGGGTGGTGGTGGCGTTAGACACGGTAGCGCGCTCCTTGCGGGTCGATGAAGCAGGGTTCCACCACCCGCAGGCGGTATTGGCGCCCCGTGGCGGGAGAGGCAGCAATCACTTCCTCGCCCAGGTGCGTCGTGCCGCCTTGCAGCAAGCCCAGCGCAATGGCTTTGCCCACTGTCTTGCTAAACGTGGTGGAGGTCACATGACCGCGCCCATGGCCTTGGATCGCGTCTCTGGCAAAAAACAAAATCGACCCGTTGCTTGGTGGCTCACGCTCGTCCACCGCCTCCAGGCCGACCAGCGTCGGTCGGTTCGGGCGCGCCAGATGCGGGCTGTGGCGCAAGGCACCGCCCCAGAAACCTTTTGTCTTGCTGGCCATGCGGCCTGCGCCCAAGTCATCCAGCGTCGTACGTCCGTCCATCTCGGACCCGACTACGTGGCCTTTTTCAATTCGCAAGGAACCCAGCGCTTCCAGGCCGTAGGGCCGCATCTGCCAAGGTTGGCCGCTGGCGAGCACATGTTCCCAGACGCGCAAGCCGTCGTGCGTGGGCGTGAAAATCTCAAATGCCAGTTCGCCCGAGAAGGTCAGCCGCAGGATGCGCAAGGCCACGCCGTCCAGCGCGCCGCTGCCGTGTGTGTCCAACAGCCCCATAAAGGGCAGGGCAGCATCGCCCAGGTCCAGGTGCGGGAAGGCCGCTTGCAAGGCCTGCCGCGCCTGCGGCCCCGCCACGCTCATCGCCGCCCACTGGTCGGTGACCGACGCAACCGTGACCCGCAGTTCCGGCCACACCACTTGCAGCAAAAACTCCAGATGGCTCATCACCTTGGCGGCTTGGGCCGTGGTGGTCGTCATGAAAAACTGTGTTTCGCTGATCCGTGTGGTGGTGCCGTCGTCCAGCACGATGCCGTCTTCGCGCAGCATGAAACCGTAGCGGGCTTTGCCCACCGCCAGTTTGGAAAAGCCATTGACGTAGACGCGGTCCAAAAACTCTGCTGCATCCGGCCCCTGCACATCGATCTTGCCCAGGGTCGAGGTGTCGGCAATGCCCACGCTCTCGCGCACGAAATCCATTTCGGCCTTGTAGGCCTCTGACAAAGTTGCGCCATGCGTGCGGTACCACAGCGGACGCAACCACAAACCCGCCTCCAACCGCACGCCGCCGTGCGCCCAATGCCAATCGTGCATCGCGGTGCGGCGTTCGGGTTGGAAGTGTTCTCGAATGTTGCGGCCCGCCAAAACGCCCAGCGCCACCGGCGTGTAGGGCGGGCGGAATGTGGTGGTGCCGGCCTGCGCCACGTCCAGCGACCGTGCTTGTGCCATGAGGCTCAGGCCGTTGATATTGGAGGTCTTGCCCTGGTCCGTGCCCATTCCCAGCGTGGTGTAGCGCTTCAAATGCTCCACCGATACATAGCCTTCGCGCTGCGCCAACTCCACATCGGCGGTGGACACGTCGTGTTGAAAGTCCAGAAAAGCCTTGTCGCGGGGATGCGCGCTGAGCAGCGGCGGCGCGGGCACAAAGGCCATGGAATCGGGTAGCGCATCTTCCCAGGCGGGTATTGCTCGCGCTGCAGCTTGTAACCCCAATACCTGTGCTGCCTGCGCGCCCGCTTGGACTCCGCTTTCTATCCCCTGCGTCCAGCCCTGGGTTCCCACCATGCTGCCTGCGCCGAACTGGGCGCGGTCGAAACCGCCAGGCACAAAACAGGCGATAGCCGGGTCGTACTTCGGTTTCACGTTGCGGTGTGAGGTGAGGTGCACAGTCGGCGTCCAACCGCCGGACATGCCGATCAGATCGACGTCAAGTTGCAGTCCGTTGGACAGGTAGGCTTTGCGCACATGGCTGCCGCCGGTCACATCGGTCAGGGCCACGCCAGTCATCAGCTCGATGCCCGCAGCGCGCGTGGCGCTCTGTACATCGGTGTGGGGCTGGCTGCGCAAATCCGCTACCCGCACCTGCGCTCCCGCGCGGGCCAGTGCCAGCGCATCGGCATAGGCCGCGTCGTTGTTGACGCAAAACAACGCACGCTGTCCGGGTGCCACGGCATAGCGGTTGACGTACTGGCCGATAGCGTTGCTCAGCATCACGCCCGGTTTGTCGTTGCCCGCGAACACCAGCGGACGCTCAATCGCTCCGCAGGCCATCACGATGGATGCGGCGCGCACGGTGTGCTGGCGCTGGCGCGGAATCCCGTATTCGGCATCGGCCACGCCGGGCGCACTGCGCTCCACCACGCCGACGGTATTGCCGTCGTAGATGCCAAACGCTGTAGCGCGGGTGAGGGTGCGCACCCTGCCGGTGGCAGCAATCTGCGCCAGCATTTCGGCGCGCCAACGCGCCGCAGCGCTGTCCACTGCGTGGTTGAGCAGCGCGCCGCCGACTTCAAAGTCCTGCTCCACCAGCAGCACATCGGCACCGGCGCGGGCCGCGGTCAATGCAGCTGCCAGCCCCGCCGCGCCCGAACCGATGACCAGCACGTCGGTATAGACGTTGTGCCAGTCGTAGCGGTTCACATCAAAGTCATCCACGCTGGCACCCAAACCGGCGGCTTTGCGGATGAAGTGTTCGTAGAACATCCACGCGTGGCGCGTCGGCCCCATGAAAGTCTTGTAATAAAAACCGGCCACAAACACCGGCGACAGCAGGTTGTTGATCGCCATCAGGTCAAACTTGACCGAAGGCCAGGCGTTTTGCGTACGCGCCACCAGCCCGTCTTCAACTTCGGCCACGGTCGCGGCGATATTGGGCTCGCGTGTGCCACCGTCACCAAGAGTCAAGAGCGCGTTGGGCTCCTCCACGCCCGCAGCCATGATGCCGCGCGGGCGGTGGTATTTGAATGAGCGCGCCACCAGATGCTCGCCATGGGCCAGCAGGGCAGATGCGAGCGTGTCGCCGGCGTAGCCCTGGAAGGTCTTTCCGTCGAGCGTGAAGCTCAGGCTGT
>CANIRI010000147.1 GCA_947469815.1 Comamonadaceae bacterium
AATCCGGTCCGGCCGAAGTGTTATCACCTGCTCCAGCGTGCGCTCCATGGACGCCAGACTTTGCCGGGGCAGGCCGTAAATCAAATCGATGTTGATCGACTCCAGGCCCCGCGCCCGCGCCGCGTGTACCAGGTCAAACACCTGCTGGGTGGATTGGATGCGGTGTACCGCCTCTTGCACCGCCGGGTCAAAGTCCTGTACGCCAAAGCTCAGCCGGTTAAAGCCCAGATCGGCCAGGGTTTGCAAGCGCGCCACGCTCACCGTGCGCGGGTCGACTTCAATGGCGATTTCGGGCTTGTCGGTCAGGCTGAAGTTGGCGCGCAGCAGCGCCATCAGCTGGGCCAATTCATCGTCGCGCAAAAACGTGGGGCTGCCGCCACCCAAATGCAGCTGCCCCAGCCGCTGGCGCGTGCCGATGATGGCCGTGTGCAAGGCCAGTTCTTTGGCCAGGTAGTCCAGGTAGCGCGTCGCGCGGCTGTGGTGCTTGGTGATGATCTTGTTGCAAGCGCAGTAGTAGCACAGCGACTCGCAAAACGGAATGTGCACATACAGCGACAGCGTGGCCAGCCGCCCCGGTGCGCCCAGCGTTTGCATGAGCACCTGGCCGTAATCCGCGTCGTCAAAGGCCTCTACAAAACGGTCCGCCGTGGGGTAGGAGGTGTAGCGCGGCCCGGCAATGTCAAAGCGGCGAAGGAGTTCAGGGGAGGGGGTGGCTGCGTGGGTCGCCAGCGGAGTAACGGTATGGGCCATGGGTGCAGCGGCAGAAAAGGGTGTGCCAATGTGGCAGCCTTCTGCGCTAGCGGGCTTGACGCTGGTCAAGCAATCGGCTCTTTACGCCGAAATGTCCTGGACAGCGGCTCCGCGTTCCAGCGCCGCGCGCGCGGCCTGCCAAACCTCGCGCGGGCTTTGCGGCTTGCGTTTGTGGTCGCTCCAGACCTGGCGCCACAAACGCCCGCCGCGCTTGCCGTGGTACAGCCCCAGCATATGGCGGGCAATCGCGTACCAGGGGCAGCCGTCCTCTAAAAACGCGCGCTCCATGTAGGCCACCATCGCCTCTTCCACCGCTTCGCGGCTCAGCATCTGTGGCGTGGCGTTGAAATACAGCGCGTCCCAACCCGACAAGAGCCAGGGCTGGTAATAGGCCTCGCGCCCGATCATCACGCCGTCCACCTGCGCTAAGTGCGTTTGTATTTGCGCGTCCTGCGTGATGCCGCCGTTGACCACAATCGTCAGGCCCGGAAAGTCTTGCTTCAGCTGGTAGGCCAGGTCGTAGCGCAGGGGCGGGATCTCGCGGTTCTCTTTGGGCGAGAGGCCTTGCAGCCAGGCGTTGCGCGCATGCACCATGAACACCGCGCAACCCGCCTCGCTCACTGTGCCCACAAAGTCGCGCACAAAGCCGTAGTCCTCGTTTTTGTCAATGCCAATGCGATGCTTCACCGTCACCGGCAGGCTCACCGCGTCCACCATCGCTTTGACGCCATCGGCCACCAGCGCCGGCTCGTTCATCAGGCAGGCCCCAAAGGCCCCGCGCTGCACCCGCTCGCTCGGGCAGCCGCAGTTCAGGTTGATCTCGTCATACCCCCACTGCGCCCCCAGCCGCGCCGCATGCGCCAGGTCTGCGGTCTCGCTGCCGCCCAGCTGCAGCGCCACCGGATGCTCCTCGGCGTTGAAGCGCAAATGCCGCTCCACGCTCCCATGCAGCAAAGCGCCCGTGGTCACCATCTCGGTGTACAGGCGGGTGTGGCGGCTCAGCAGCCGGTGGAAGAAGCGGCAATGGCGGTCGGTCCAGTCCATCATGGGGGCGACGGAGAGGCGCCAGGGGCTGGGGGTGGTGGGTGATTCAATCACCCCGCAATACTATTCGCACAATAAATATTGCACGTGCGTGGCGGGTTGCCCAGGGTTGTTGCTCAGTACCTAAATTCTGCGAATCACGTTTTCACGCCAGTTGTGTACCAAGATGCCCGGCACCCGGGCGAACTCTTTAACGTTGTCCGTGACCACATCCATGTCATGAACCGTGGCGATGCCAGCAATCATGCTGTCGCGTTCTCCAATGGTGGCGCCGCGATTGGCAAGTGATGCGTGCAAATTTCCACCTACCGCCGCTGATCGTGCGTCCAAGGGCGTTACTTGGAATTGCTCCATCAAACGCAATGCGGCCAGCGCGGCTTTGGGGGATGCAGCACTTCTCTTTTCAACCATGCGGGAAATCTCCCACACGGTGATGGCGCTGATGAAAAGTTGCTTTGGGCTATTGATCGTTAGTTGATGGGCGATCCGTTCGTGCCCTTCGGATTTGTTGACCAGGTGAAGCAGGACATTGGTGTCCAGCAGATACCGGGTCATGCCAGTTGCTGGCCGTCTAGCGCCTTGTGCAAGGCCTCAATGCGTTTGAATGTCTCCGTTGCCCAGGCGCTAGAAGATGCGGTCTTGCGCGGTGCAGTGACAGCGGGCTTGGCCACCACAGTGGCCCGCTTTCTGGCTGGCGCTTTTTTGCCCAGCGCTCCGTTAGTGGCAGTGGATTGGCTCATGGGTTGATCCTCCTGACGCTCATTTTAGGGAGCCGAGGCCCCTTAATCCCAGCTATCCCCCCCACCGCTATCCCAAGAACCGCTGTCCTGAATTCCGAAGTCCTGCCCACCCATGTCGGCGTTGGTATCGGGTGGGGCGTGGTGGGTCTCGGGCGCGGCGGCGTTGGCTTCTTTGCCTTCTTCGCCGCCCATCAGGTTGCGGCCAATGGCTTCGGCCGCCATGAAGCCGGCGCCGACGGCCAGGCCGGTGGCCACGCCACCCATGATGCGTCCGCCCATGCCGGGGCCTTGGTTGGGCGCGTATTGCTGACCATTTTGCGGACCATATTGCTGATGACCATAGGGCATGCCGCCCTGGGGACCATTCGGCGCACCGCCTTGGGGGCCATAGCGAACAGGGGCCTGGCCGCCGAAAGCTTGCGGGCCGTTCAGACCGGTGTTGGCCGCCGGCATGGCGTTGCCAAACACGGAAGGCCGGGGGCGTGAGGCGCGGTTAACCAAAAAAATCAACAGCCCAATGGCTGCGCCGCCAAACAAAAGAATCAGGCCCCAGGGCAGCGGCTTTGCGGTGGGTGCGGGTTCGGCGGCGGGCGCGGCGGCTGCAACTGCGGCGGGTGCGGCGCTGGCGCTGCCCCCGAGTTGCGTGCGCAGGGCTTGCACCGATTCGGCTTTGGCAAAGGGCAGTCCGGGGGCCAGCCTTTCAGCGTTGGCCAGTGCTTCGCGGGCGCGCGGCAGTTGGCCCTGGCGTGCGGCGATTTCGGCTTGCACGTAGTGCGCTTTGGCGCTGTTGGGGTGGCCAATCAAGACCTGCTGAATCATGGTCTGGGCTTTGTCGAGCTGGCCGCTTTTGGCAGCGCCGTAGACCTCATCCATGGTGGGCTCGGTTTGCGCGGCGGCAGCGCCCCAGACCAGCAGCATGGCCAGAGCGCATGCGCTGCCAAGGCTGCGCCAGATAAGGGATGGGGTGCGGTTAAAAAATTGCATCTGTTTACTCCGGTGTGCGGCATCAATGCCCATGCGCATGATGTGCGGACATTGTGACGACTTGCAAGCCTCGGGGCTGTTGCCGGGAAGTAAGCCGTGGGTCAAGCGGGGCTATAGTCTGACCGGCGCTGCCGCTGGCCGCCTTTTTCTTCCCCATCCGACCCAAAGTGACCATTCAAACCGACGATTTTTCGCCCCGCCCGGCGCCGGCTACCCGAACCGCCAGCGCTGCCTCTGCTGGAGTGGACGCGCCGCGCATGGTCTCGGGCGCGTCGCTGCCTGGCGGCGAAGAGGCCGTAGAGCGGGCGCTGCGGCCCAAGCTGCTGGATGATTACGTGGGCCAGGCCAAGGTGCGCGAGCAGCTGGAGATTTTCATTGGCGCGGCGCGCAAGCGCGACGAGGCGTTGGACCATGTGCTGCTGTTCGGCCCGCCCGGCCTGGGCAAGACCACGCTGAGCCACATCATTGCCCACGAGCTGGGCGTCAATTTGCGCCAAACCAGCGGCCCGGTGCTGGAAAAGCCCAAAGACCTGGCGGCGCTGCTGACCAACCTCGAAAAAAACGATGTGTTGTTCATCGACGAGATCCACCGCCTAAGCCCCGTGGTGGAAGAAATTTTGTATCCCGCGCTGGAGGACTACAAGATCGACATCATGATTGGCGAGGGCCCGGCGGCGCGCTCGATCAAGCTCGATTTGCAGCCCTTCACGCTGGTAGGTGCGACCACGCGCGCCGGCATGCTGACCAACCCGCTGCGCGACCGCTTTGGCATCGTGGCGCGGCTGGAGTTTTACAGCCACGAAGAGTTGCAGCGCATCGTCACCCGCAGCGCGGGCTTGCTGCAAGTGCCGATGGCAGACGAAGGCGGTTTTGAGATCGCCCGCCGCTCACGCGGCACGCCGCGCATCGCCAACCGGCTCTTGCGCCGGGTGCGCGATTACGCCGATGTCAAAGGCGTGGGCACCATCACCCTGGACATTGCCAACCGCGCCTTGCAGATGCTCGACGTGGACCCGCAGGGCTTTGACGTGATGGACCGCAAATTACTGGAGGCGGTGATCCACCGCTTTGACGGCGGGCCCGTGGGGCTGGACAACATCGCCGCGAGCATTGGCGAAGAGCGCGAAACCATTGAAGACGTGATTGAGCCCTATCTGATCCAACAAGGCTATTTGCAGCGTACCCCGCGCGGACGCATTGCCACCCTGGCTGCGTACCGGCATCTGGGTGTGACCGCGCCACGCGCGGCGGGCGGGGATTTGCTGGGCGATTGAGCCGGGGCGTAACTGCTCAGGCGCTGCCTTCGTCCAGCGCCGCCTCATCGAGGTGCTGGGTATCGGCCCAGCCTACCAGCGTCAGCGCCTGCGGCGTGTACAGCAGCCGGTTGATGGCGCAATTACCCAACTCCCAGGTGCGCGCTGCGTTCAAGGCCTGGCCGGTTGCAAGCCGGTACAGCATGTCGAGCACGCCGCCGTGGCTGACCAGCGCAATGTGTTCGCCCGGATGCTGCGCGGCGATGGCGTGTAGCGTGGTGGCAATCCGTTGGTGTAGCGCAGCGGGGCTTTCGCCGCCGGGCGGTGCCCAATGCGGGTCGCGCTGCTTCCAGCGCAAGGCGTCTTCGGGGTGCAGCGCGCCGACCTCGTCGTAGGTCAAACCCTGAAAGTCGCCAAAGCTGCGCTCGCGCAAACCGGTCTCTAAGCGCAGCGCGGTCGCCGCGATGCCGCTGTGCTGAGCGATGGCCAGCGCGGTGTCATGGGCGCGGCGCAGGTCGCTGCAATAGATGGTGCTGATGCCGCTGTCGGCCAGCGCCTGACCCGCCCGCTGCGCTTGCCAGCGGCCGCGCTCGTTCAGATCAATGTCCAACTGGCCCTGCAAGCGGGACTGCGCATTCCAAGCGGTTTCGCCGTGGCGCACGGCGGTGATCTGGGTGGCTTGCTCCATGGCCAGGTTCAGGGCGGCGTGTAATCAGGGGCGTGGCTGCATGCCGCCGGGGGATAGGTCGATCAGCACCCGGCGCGCTGTGTCGGAGCCCTGCGGAAAGTCTTGCACCGCTGCCAGCAGCACGGCGGGTAACACGGCAGCGCGGTCGCTCCACAGGCCTTCGTGCGTTGCCGTGCTCTCAAACATCACGGTCTTGTTCGCGGCATCGCGCAGCAGCAGATGGACGGTGTAGCGGTAGCGCGTGGCTTGCAGTCCCATCGGCATCGGTTGCGCCCACAGGCCGCTGCCCATGGTGCCAAAGCCCCAGTAAGCGTGGAAGGGATCGGCCTGGGTGATGGCGTCAACAGCCACGCGCAGCTCCAGCGTGAAGCGCGGAGCCAGCGCATCCGGCACCAAGCCTTTTTGCGCCAAGACCGGCAGCGCTATTTCTTCTAGCCGGTCCTGGCTTTGCGCGTCAGCCTGCTGGGAGGGCAGGCGCTCAAAACGGAAGCTGAAAGGGCCCTCCAATGGCAGCTCAGCGTTGGCGGTGTTGAAGCTGCGCACACTGCTGTCGATCATGCGGGGGGTGCCGCAACCAGCCAGCGCTAAGCTGACCAGGACCAGCACCCACAGGCTGCACAGGCTGGCAGCGCGGCGGCTGCAAAACGCGCGCACGGGCTTAGAGCTGCACCAGTTGCACGCCGCCGGGCGCGCTGGGCGCGGGCAGTTCCGGTGCGTCAAAGGCGGTGTCGCCGTCGGGGTCTGGGACGCCGGTTGTACGGATGTTTTGGAAATCGTGGCGCTTGGTGTCCATGAGGTGAGAAGGGACCACGTTTTGCAGCGCGGTGAACATGCTCTC
>CANIRI010000148.1 GCA_947469815.1 Comamonadaceae bacterium
CGCTACATCAGCGAGGCCGATGCGCTGTCGCATGTGGCCGGCTACTGCGTGATCAACGATGTGTCCGAGCGCGAATACCAACTCGAGCGCAGCGGCACCTGGGACAAGGGCAAGGGTTGCGACACCTTCGGCCCCATCGGCCCCTGGCTGGTCACTGCGGATGAGATCCCCGATCCGCAAGCATTGGGCATGTGGCTGGACGTGGATGGCAAGCGTTTTCAGAACGGCAGCACCTCCACCATGGTCTACGGAGTGGCCCATTTGGTGAGCTACCTCAGCCGCTTCATGAGCCTGCAAAGCGGCGACGTGATTTCCACCGGTACCCCGCCCGGCGTGGGCATGGGCCAGAAGCCGCCGCTGTATTTGCGTGCCGGCCAAACCATGCGTCTGGGGATTGAAGGTTTGGGCGTGCAAACCCAGATCACCGTGCAAGCCTGACCATGGCTACCATCCGTGCCATGCGCGTCCTGGACGTGCGCTTCCCGACCTCGCAGCAGCTCGACGGCTCGGATGCCATGAACCCGGATCCGGACTACTCGGCCGCTTACGTGATTTTGGAGACCGACCAGCCGGGCTTGGAAGGCCATGGTCTGACCTTCACCATCGGACGCGGCAACGAAGTCTGCTGCGCCGCCATCGAGGCCATGCGCCATCTGGTGATCGGGCTGGACATGGCCTGGGTGGCCGAAGACATGGGCCGCTTCTGGCGCTTCATCACCTCGGACAGCCAGTTGCGCTGGATCGGTCCGGACAAAGGCGCGATCCACCTGGCCACCGGTGCCGTGGTCAACGCGGTGTGGGACTTGTGGGCCAAGATGGAGGGCGTGCCGGTGTGGAAGCTGGTCGCGCGCATGAGCCCCGAGGAGATCGTGAAGCTCATCGACTTTCGCTACATCACCGACTGCATCACCCCGGACGAAGCGCTGGAGATGTTGCAGGCGCAAGCGGCGGGTAAGCAGGAGCGCCTGGCCACGCTGGAGCGCGAGGGCTACCCCTGTTACACCACCTCGGCGGGCTGGCTGGGCTATGGCGACGAGAAGCTGCGACGCCTGTGCCAGGAGGTCATCGAAGCCGGTTTCAATCACGTCAAAATGAAAGTTGGGCGCGACCTGCAAGACGATATCCGCCGTCTGACCATCGCCCGTGAAGTGCTGGGCCCCGACCGCCACCTGATGATCGACGCCAACCAGGTCTGGGAAGTAGACCAGGCCATCGAATGGGTGCGCCAACTGGCTTTTGTGAAACCCTGGTTTATCGAAGAACCCACCAGCCCGGACGACATCGAAGGCCACCGCGTGATCCGCGAAGGTGTGTACCCGGTCAAAGTCGCCACCGGCGAGATGTGCCAAAACCGCATCATCTTCAAACAGCTCATCATGCGCGGCGCGATTGACGTGGTGCAGGTCGATGCTTGCCGCCTGGGCGGTTTGAACGAGCTGCTCGCGGTCATGCTGATGGCGGCCAAGTACCAGCTGCCCGTCTGTCCGCATGCGGGTGGCGTGGGTCTGTGCGAATACGTGCAGCATGCATCCATGATCGACTACCTGTGCATCGCCGGAACCCGCGAAGGCCGGGTGATCGAATACGTGGACCATTTGCACGAACATTTTGAAGACCCTTGCGTGGTGCGCAACGCCGCCTACATGCCGCCGCAAGCACCGGGCTTTTCCATCACCATGAAAGCCGCGTCCCTGGCGCAGTACCAGTTCAAGCCGCGATGAAAATCGACACGCACCAGCATTACTGGCGCTACCAGCCGCAGGACTTCGGCTGGATTAGCGACGGCATGCCGGTGCTGCAGCAGGATTTTCTGCCCGCTGACTGCTTGGAACCCATGCACGCGGCAGGCATCACCGCCAGCATTGCGGTGCAGGCCCGCAGCATGGAGCAGGAAACCGATTTTTTGCTCCAACTCGCCGCCGATAACCCCAGCGTGCTCGGCGTGGTGGGCTGGACGGATTTGCGCTCTGCGCAGCTCCAAGAACGGCTGGAAAACTGGATGCAAAACCCGGCGCTGCGCGGCTTTCGCCATATCGTGCAAGACGAGCCCGATGTGCCAGGCCTGCTGAACGACGCGGCGTTTCAGCGCGGCGTAGCGCAGTTGCAGCGCAAGGGTTTGAGCTACGACGTGCTGCTCTTCGGCCACCAACTGCCCGACGCACAAGCCTTTTGTGCCCGCCATGACCAGCACTGGCTGGTGCTGGACCACGTGGGCAAACCGGCATTGCGCAACTGGAATCAAGCCGATGTCGCCAGCCGCTGGCGCAAAGATCTGCGGGCGCTTGCCCGGCTGCCGCATCTGGTGTGCAAGCTCTCCGGCCTGGTCACGGAAACCGCCTGGAGCACGACCAAGGCAGTGTCTGCCGGGGACCACGCCGCCATCCTGCAGTGTTTTGACGAAGCGCTGGAAGCCTTTGGCCCACAGCGCCTGATGTACGGATCGGACTGGCCGGTGTGCCAGCTTGCCGCGCCTTACGGAGCCGTGGCCGACACCGCACTGCAATGGGCTGCATCACGGCTATCAGCCACCGAGCAAGACGCTTTCTGGAGCGCGAACGCGGTACGCGCCTATGGTTTGACATTACCTTCCTCACCCTGACACACAAAGCGCACCATGGATCTACAACTGAGCAACAAAGTCATTCTCGTCACAGGCGGGGCCAGCGGCATCGGCGCGGCTATCTCGCTGGGCCTGGCCGCCGAAGGTGCGATTCCGGTCATCCTGGGCAAAAGCCCCATGGGTGCTGAATTTGCCGCCGCGCTGCATGCGCGTCAGCCGCGCGCGGTGTTCCACCAGATCGAGCTGTCCGATGAGATCGCCTGCCGCGATGCCGTGGCCAACACCGTGGCGCGTTTGGGCGGCATCGACGGGCTGGTCAACAACGCCGGGATCAACGACAACATCGGCTTGGACGCCGGACGCGCCGCCTTTATGGGTTCGCTGGAGCGCAACCTGATTCATTACTACGTGATGGCGCATTACTGCGTGCCCCACCTCAAAACCAGCAAAGGCGCCATCGTCAATATCTCGTCCAAGACCGCCATCACCGGCCAGGGCAATACCAGCGGCTACTGCGCGGCCAAGGGCGCGCAGCTCTCGCTCACGCGGGAATGGGCCGCTGCTTTGCGCGACGATGGCGTGCGCGTCAACGCGGTGATTCCCGCCGAGGTGATGACGCCGCTGTACGCGCGCTGGATCAACAGCTTTGACAATTCGGAAGAAAAGCTGGCCGCCATCACCGCCAAAATTCCGCTCGGCCAACGCATGACCACGGCTGAGGAAATCGCTGCCATGGTGGTGTTTTTGCTGTCCGCGCAGTCCAGCCACACCACGGGGCAGTGGGTGTTTGTCGACGGCGGTTACACCCATCTGGACCGGGCTTTGTCCTAATTCCTCGCGGCGCAAGGGTGCAAGCGAAAGTTGGAGCCGCGCCGCCCGACAATAGGAGGCTATGACACGATTCGCATATGGGATTTTTCTGTTGGCCTGGAGCGGCCTGGCCTTGGCGCTGCCACCCTGCCCGGCTGTGGGCTATTACCACCAGTGCGTGGGCAAAGAGAGCTGGCCCAACGGCAACCGGTATGCCGGTGAATTCAAAAACAATAAGAAGCATGGCCAAGGCACTTACACAGTGGCCAATGGCGACCAGTACACCGGTGAATTCAAAGACGGCACCTTCAACGGCCAGGGCAGCTACAGCTTCGCCAACGGCAGCCGCTACACAGGTGACTTCAAAGACGGCAAAAGAAGCGGCCAGGGCGTCTTCAGCCGAACTGACGGCGGCGTCATTGCGGGTGAATGGCGCGACGACCTGGCGCATGGACGCGTACTGGAATTCGCCGCCGATGGCACCCCAGTGCGCGCCGGCGTATTTGACAAAGGCCGGCTGGTCAGCCCGCAGGCGCTGACGCTCAGCCTATTCCCCCGCCTCAGCCAGAACCCTGCGGTGCAAGCCATCACCGCTGCGCAAGCTGCGCGCCAAGCCGCCGAGGGAGCCCGCGTAGCGGCTGAGGCAGCAGAAAAACTGGCAGCACAACGCGCCCAAGCCGAAACGCAACGGCAAGCCGAGGAAGCCCGGTTGGCAGCCGAAGCAGCCGAAAAACTGGCTATCCAGCGCGCCCAGGCTGAAGCGCAGCGCCAGGCCGAGGAGGCCCGGTTGGCGGCTGAAGCAGCAGAAAAACTAGCCATCCAAAGCGCCCAGGCTGAGGCGCAGCGACAGGCCGAGGAAGCCCGACTGGCGGCTGAAGCAGCAGAAAAACTAGCCCTGGAGCGCGCCCAGACCGAAGCGGCCGAAAAACAAGCAAGTGAACGCGCCCAAGCGGCACAAGCACTGAGCAAACAGATGGAGGCAGCGAGAGAGCCGGTGTCCAAACCCACCGGCGTATCCACGGCCACCTGGGCCATCAAAGACTGCACCGAGTGCCCCGACATGGTGCTACTGCCCAGTGGCAGCCTGCCCATGAAGCTGGATAAAGCCCCAGACCCCAAAACTGTGGTAACGGTCAACATTCGCAGCTTTGCTATCGGCAAAACCGAGGTGACCCAGCGGCAATGGAAAGCCATCATGGGTGACAACCCGAGCCGCTTTGTAGCCTGTGGCCTGGACTGCCCGGTCGAGAACGTAAGCTGGAAAGACATCGCCCAATTCATCCGCAAACTGAACCAGAAAACCGGACAGAGCTACCGGCTTCCGTCGGAGGCCGAATGGGAATACGCCGCCCGGGGCGGCAGCAGCACCGATGCGCTCTTCGCCGATAACGCGGCCGCGCTGGACGACCAGGCCTGGTACATCGCCAACAGCCGCAAAGCTTCCCGCCCGGTCGCCAGTAAAAAGCCGAATGCCTTTGGACTGCACGATCTGTACGGCAACGTCTGGGAGTGGGTAGAGGACTGCTTCCATGACAGTTACGCGGGTCTGCCAGCCGACGGCAGCGCCTGGACCACCGCCTGCGCCTCCCCGCAGCGGGTCTTGCGCGGGGGCTCCTGGAGCGACGAAGCGAGCAGCTTGCGCAACCGGGGTCGCTACGCGCCTGAGGTCCGTAATCTGATCACCGGGTTCCGGTTGGCCAGAGCACTCAGCACCCCGTAAACCGGGCTGTCCCGCTTTGCCGGGGCGCGATTTTCCGCAGCAGGCACTATCATGCGCTGCACGGGCGCCCAGCCACCGGTGGACCGCGCCTACCACCAGAGCAGGAGACACACATGCAAAGACGCCACCTCATTGCCAGCACCCTGGCCAGCGCAACTTTTCCTGGCCTGGTCTGGAGCCAGGCCGTCGAAAAACCCCAACTGACGATTGCTGTGGGTGGCAAAAATCTTCTGTACTACCTGCCACTGACAGTAGCCGAACAACTGGGTTATTTCAAGGCCGAGGGTTTGGAGGTGACGATTGTGGACTTTGCCGGTGGCGCGCGGGCCTTGCAAGCGGTGGTGGGCGGCAGTGCTGACGTGGTGTCCGGTGCCTTTGAGCACACGGTCAATATGCATTACAAAGGCCAGCCCATGCGGGCTTTTGTGGTGCAAGGGGCAGCGCCGCAAATCACGCTGGGCTACAACCCCAAAGCTATTCCGAACTACAAATCGGTGATGGACCTCAAGGGCAAAAAAATCGGCGTCACCGCGCCTGGCAGCTCGACCAATGTGGTGGTGAATTTTGTGCTCGCCAAGGCCGGGCTCAAGCCCTCGGATGTGAGCATCGTCGGCGTCGGTGCCGGCAACGGCGCGGTCGCTGCCATGCGCTCCGGGCAGGTCGACGCCATGAGCAATCTGGATCCGGTCTCCACCCTGCTCACCCGCTCGGGTGATATGCAGATCATCACCGACACGCGCAATGTGGCCGAGGCCGAGAAAATATTCGGCGGCCCCATGCCCGGTGCCTGCCTGTATTGCCCGCAACCCTTTATCGACAAATTCCCCAACACCACGCAGGCGCTGGCCAATGCCATCGTGCGGGCTAACAAGTGGATACAGAAGGCCGGGCCCAGCGACATCGTCAAAGTCATTCCTGAGAGCTTTTTCCTGGGTGACCGGGCGATTTATCTGGAGGCCTTTTTGGCGGCGCAAAAAGCCTTGTCACCCGACGGCGTATTCCCGGCCAAGGCGCCCGACACCGCATTCCGGGCGCTGGCCAGCGTGGACGAAAAACTGGCAGCTACCAAACTGGACCTGAGCCTGGTGTACACCAACGACTTTGTACGCAAAGCCAACGCCAAATACCCCAAAGGCTGAGCGCATGGCCGCTGCCGTCGAACTGCGGGACATCTCCTGCA
>CANIRI010000149.1 GCA_947469815.1 Comamonadaceae bacterium
AAATTCTTTCGCCCATTGTGGGTGACGCCAATGTGCGTTCCCAGGTCAACCTAGCCTTGGATTTCAGCCAGACCGAAACCACGGTGGAAGACTACGATACCGGTGGTAAAGGACCTAAAACCCGCTCTGAAATTTTGAGTGAGGACCGCAATAGCGCCAAGGAAGCCGGTGGTGTGCCGGGTACTTTGTCCAACACGGCGCCGCCTGCGCCCACCACTACAAACAATACCGCGGCCACTACCCCCAGCGGCACGGACGAGCGCAACACGGTCGCCTCGCGCAGCACCCGCAACTACGAGATTGACCGCTCGGTGCGCCACACCAAGAGCGCAACCGGTGACATCCAGCGTTTGAGCGTGGCGGTGGTCATCAACGAACGGGCGCCGACCCCGCAACCCAAGAACGACAAGGGTGAGGATGTGCCGCCGGTTCCAAATCCCTATACGCCAGAGGAAATTGAGCGTATGACACAGTTGGTGCGCGGGGTGGTGGGTTTCGATGAAACTCGTAAAGACGTGGTCAGCGTGGTGCAAGCCAAGTTTGAGCCAGAAATACCCGTGGACCTCAGCATTCCCTGGCACAAGGATGAATCGATCATGAACAGCATCAAAGTTGCAACCCTGGGGGTGGCATTTATCGGATTTTTGCTGATCATCGTGCGCCCTTATGTGATGCACACGCTGAACAAGGAAAAAGAAGCTGCTGCTGCTGCTGCCAAAGCAATACAGGCCGAACAAGAAGCCATCACTGCCTCCGCGCAGGCTGTGATTGCAGCGGAAGAGTCGGCCAAACGCGAAGCGCTAGCCCTCGAAAATCCGGCCGCCGAGGCGGAAGACGAGTCCACCGGCGCCGAAACGTTGGCAGAAATCAAGGCCAAGATGAAGCCGAAGAAATCCAATATTTCCGCCGAGATGCTCGATACGGCCAACACCTATGATGACAAAGTGGCGCTGATCCGCATGGTGGTGGCCGAAGACCAAGGCCGCGTGGCCAGCGTCTTGAAGAACATGATCAAGATTGGCTAAGCGCCAGCGCCTTTCATCCATTTAGCGGACGACTCTCACCATGGCAGATCCAGACAACAGCGCCGACGGTTACGCCACGGAGGCATTGCGCCAGGAAATGGCGGCGATGACCAGCACGCAGCGTGCGGCAGTGCTGATGCTATTGCTGGGCGAAGAGCAAGCTTCCGACATCATCCGATTCCTCAATCCCAAAGAAGTGCAGGCCCTGGGCGCTGCGATGGTTCAGGTGCAGGATTTGTCGCAAGAGGCGATCAACGTCGTACTCGACGAATTCGTAGCCACCATCAAAAAGCAGACCAGCTTGGCTTTGGGCACGGCCGACTACGTAGAAAAAGTTTTCAAGCGCGCCCTGGGCGACGACAAGGCCGCATCGGTGCTGGGGCGTATCTCCCCCGGGGCTGGTAGCAAGGGCCTGGAAATTTTGTCTTGGATGGACGCGCGCTCGATTGCGGACATGATCCAGGCCGAGCACCCCCAGGTGGTCGCGATTATTTTGTCCGTGCTGGAGCCCATGGTGGCGGCTGACGTGTTGTCCTTCCTGCCGGGCGACAGCCGCGCCGAGGTGATTCAGCGCGTCGCCAGCCTGGAGACGGTGCAACCCTCGGCCATGGTGGAGCTCGAAGCCATTATGAAGAAGCAGTTCTCCACCAACAGCTCGGCCAAGTCGTCGAGTTTTGGTGGCGTGAAAGCGGCCGCAAGCATTATGAATTTAACGAAGACTGCGTTGGAAGCAGCTGTGATGGGGGGACTCAGGGACTTGGATCCGGACATGATGCAAAAGATCCAGGACAACATGTTCACCTTTGAGAACCTCACGGGCGTGGATAACAAGGGTATCCAGACCATCATGCGCAATGTCGAGCCAGACCTCATGATGAAGGCACTCAAAGGTGCCAGCGATGCGGTGAAGGACAAGTTCCTTGGCAATATGTCAGAGCGTGCCCGCGGAATGTTCAAAGACGATATGGAGGCCCTGGGCCCCATGCGTCTGGCCGATGTGGAAGAGGCCCAAAAAATCATCATGCGCGCTGCGCGCAAACTGGCGGATGCCGGTGATCTGGTGCTGGGCGGCGGGGCCGATTATGTGTAAGCAGACCCGGGCCGGTCTGGCTCGCTATTGAGCCTTCGCTTCCACCATGTTCAAGCCGCACGAATTGATTCAAGCGGGTTCCGCCGACGTGCCGCTGCTATCCGATGCGCTCCCGGGGCACGCGTCGGCAACGGACGATGTGCGCCGTAGCGAGGTGAAATTCGCGCGGGTCTGGCAGCCGACTGATTTATTCGGGAACAAGGCGCCTGTCGGTGGTTTCGTTTCTCAGTCCGGGTCTGCCATTTCTGTCAAGCGATTTGCCTTGCAGGATGTAGATTCTCTTTTTCTGATTGGCCCGCGCAGCACTGCGCCCGTGGCGGCGGAAGGTCTCCGAGATGCGCCGCAGAGCGAGGCGTTAGATGGGCAAGGCGATGAAGCCAATGATGAACAAGATGAACAACAAATTTCTCCCAGTGAGCAGGCACCGAGCCACTCGCAGCAAGTAGTCGACGAAGCCCGTGCCCAAGGCTATGCCGACGGGATGGAAGATGCCAGCGCACAACTGTACGAGCAGATACGCGCTGAAGTTCGCTCTGAGAGGCAGATAAGCTCGCAAGCTCAAGCGTTGGTTGACCAGGCATTGGTCGACGCATTGCAATCCGCTGCACAGACCATGCAGCAGGATCCTCACCAATTTTTTGAACCGGTAAAGCGCTTGGCCTTGCACATCGCAGAACAACTGGTACTGGGCGAGTTGCGCTTGGACGGCGCGGTCATTGACCGCTTGGCGCGACGCTGCGTGGATGATTTAGCGGCCAACGAGATGTCTGCGGTGGTGCTGGAGTTGCATCCTGACGACCTCCATGCGCTGCATGATTTGCGCAAACGTGCCGGACTGGCGGAGAAAAACCTCCCGCAATTGATGGCCAACGATGCATTGCCGCCTGGTAGCGTGCGCGCCAGCGCCAACGATGCGGTGGTCGAGGATTTGATCACCCATCGTCTGTCTACCATCGCCCGGACTTTGCTCATGGACGAAGACCGGCTGCGTAACCAATCCGCCTTCAACCCTGAGCGCTTGGCGGCTGAGCGGCTGGGCAGCATGGCGGTGCAGGATGTCCCGGCGCGTATGAGCCATTCCGCGCCGGAAGTCCATGCTGCGCCTGAAGTTCACACTATGCCGGAAGTTCCTGCCGACGTGCTGGACGTGCTGGACGTGGAGGACAGCGATGTTTGACTTCGACGCGGAGGTGGACCGCAGCATTTCGCTGCTGCAGAAAAAAGCCCAGAGCGTGCCGGTGCGCAGCGGAACCGTGGTGCGCCTGGTCGGGCTGCGCATGGAAGCGCGCGGTTTGATGGCACCTATTGGTGCTTGCTGTGCTGTGGAGGGGACCGGCGGCCACCGGATTGAAGCCGAGGTCGTGGGATTTTCGGACAAGACTTTGTATTTGATGCCATTTTCTGAGCCGGTGGGCATCGGCCCCGGCGCCTCGGTACGTGTGCTCAGCGAAAGCGGGCATGCCGACCTGGGCGAGGCTTTGTTGGGTCGGGTGATTGATGCCCAGGGCGCGCCGCTGGACGGCATGCCTCGGCCCGTTTGCCAGGACCAACTCAGCCTTTTCGGCTTGCCGCTCAACCCCATGGAACGCGGCACGATTGACCGCGTGCTCGATGTGGGCGTGAAAGCGATCAACGGTTTACTGACCCTGGGACGCGGTCAGCGTCTGGGATTGGTGGCAGGCTCCGGTGTTGGCAAAAGTGTGCTCTTGGGCATGATGACCCGCTTCACGAAAGCGGATGTCGTGGTGATTGGATTGATTGGTGAGCGTGGGCGTGAGGTCCAGGCTTTTATCCATGAATCTCTGGGGCCCGAGGGCTTGGCCAAATCGGTGGTGATTGCGGCACCCGCCAATATTTCCCCCGTGCTGCGGCTCAAAGCCGCGCACCTGACCCACGTGATTGCCGAGTATTTCCGCGACCAGGGTAAAGACGTGCTGATGCTGGTCGACAGTTTGACCCGCGTGGCCCATGCCCAGCGTGAGATCGGTTTGGCGATTGGCGAGCCGCCCACCAGCAAGGGCTATCCGCCTTCCGTTTTCGCCTTGCTCCCCAACTTGATTGAGCGCGCCGGTGTGGGGCGCAACGGGCATGGATCGATCACCGCGATTTACACCGTGCTAGCCGAGGGCGATGACGGCAATGACCCGATTGTGGACATTGCCCGGGCCTCTTTGGACGGGCAGGTGATGCTCTCGCGCAAACTGGCCGATGCCGCCCACTACCCCGCGATTGACTTGAACGGATCGATCTCGCGCGTGATGCAAGTCCTGCTCGCGCCCGCGGAGCTCAAGATGGCCAATCGCTTCCGGCGCTTGTGGTCGCTCTACCAGCAAAACGTGGATCTGATCCAGGTTGGTGCTTACCAGAGCGGCTCGAATGCGGAGATTGACCAGGCCATCGCCCTGCGTCCGCAGATGGAAGCATTCCTGCAGCAGGACATGCATACCGGCTTCGATGAGCAGCCCACGCGCGAAAGCTTGCGCGCGCTGATGGAGGGCTGACCATGGAGGCCCCCCGTTCCTGCTGGGCTGCGCTGGAGGACAAGGCGCAGCGCCGTATCAACGAATTACAGACTGCGATTGCGCAGGCGGGCCAGTTGCTGGAGACGCTCGATGCCAGCCGTACCCGCTTGTTGACGTTGTACCACGAATACCGCGATCAATTGCAAAGTCGTACCGAGCAGCTGGGCATGCAGGAAGCCATGAACCAGCGCCAGTTCATGTCCCAGCTGCAGACTTTGCACAACCGTGTGGAGGCAGACATTGAGCGCACGCTGGCACACCAGACAGCATTACAAGCCTCTGTGCGCGAAGCCGATACCGAACGCCTGAAGATGAAGACCTTGCGCGAGAACGCCCAGGCTTTGCACAACAAAGAAGTGGCGCGGCAGGAGCAGCATGCGATGGACGCGCTGGGCGTGCAGCAGTACAACCGCAAGGCCGCGTGATGGCGCAAACCGCACAGCCCGCCGATCTGGTGATGCCTTCAGCACCCGGTGCCGGCGCGCCCGGTGCCTCGGGCGGTTGGCTGTGGCATTGGCGGGCCTGGCAGGCACAAGTCCGCTGGGCCGCGACCACGCAGCAGATCGCCCGTTGGTTGGGCGGCGTTTCACCGGGAAGCACCGAGCTCTTGCTGATCGGCGCGAGCGGCGGCTGGATGATGAGCAGCGCCTGGCTGCAGCGTTTCCGCTCCGTGCGCGCCTTTGACCTGGACCGTTGGAGTGCCCCCGTATTCCGTTACCGCCATGGCGCGGCCTTGCAGCAATCCCGCACCACGCTGGTGTACCAGCAGCTCGATGCCTTGCGCTACTTACCCCAGTTGTTACGCACCTACCCGGACGCCTTTGTGCTCTTTGACAATGTGCTGGGTCAATTGCGCTTTGTCCATAAGCGCATCGATGCCGCTGAGGCACAGTTGCATGCCATTACACGTACCTTACGAGGCCGTGAGTGGGCCAGCGTGCACGATGCCTATTCCGGCCGGGTCGGTGCATCAGCGTCACAGGCCACGCCAGCCTTGGGGCCTTTGCAGACCGTACGGCCGCGCTCGGTTGCCGGCGCATTGCCGCAGTTTTCGATCGCAGAACGGCAGTGGTGCGCCCAAATAGGAGTCCAAGGCGCATGGCTGGACCATCTGACGGCCGGTGTTTTTCCGGCGGGTACCCCAATTCAGCATATGGCTTGGTCCTTCAGCCGGGAGCACCGGCACTGGCTACAAGCTGCCTGGGTGCGGGCATAAACGGTTGGCAACCAAGTTTCGTGCTCGCCGTCAAGTTAGCGCCCAAGGTGTCGATGTGGTCGATATGGTTTAAATTAGCGGGATAAGCGCAGAGGTCCCCTGCTCCCGAAGTGAAAGAGATCCTATGAAACGCACCGTGTTGGAAATCGTCTTGGCGCTGGCTATGGCCGGCGCTGGTGCGTTTGGCTATATGTCTTGGAAACAGGCTGAGGGCAGCAAGGCGGCGATCGAAGAGCTGACCAAGGCATCCGAAGAGGCCACAGCCAAGATTGAAGAGGCCGAGAAATCGGCGAAGGTGGCTTCCGAGGAGCTGGAGGCCATGGGCAAAGAGTCGGAAGCTGCCTCGGCTAAGGCCGGCCAGTTCGATGCGGTCAAAGCC
>CANIRI010000150.1 GCA_947469815.1 Comamonadaceae bacterium
ATGCGTGCAAATGAGGGCCTGGACCGCTAACCGCTGGTCTGGGTTGGCAAGCGCTAGATCAAAACCGCGTATAAAAAAACCCCCGCCATGTTGCCATGGCGGGGGTTTTTTCATGCCCGCTTTACCAGACCATAGACAATCAGATCCATGCACCCCACCCCAATCCCCACCACCCCCATCGATACCCTGATCAACACCCTGGACAACGCCCTGCGCACGCTGTTCGCCACACCGCATGCCAGCACCGCCTGCGCCACCCTGCCCGAAGCCCCCACGCAGCTGGCCGAGGCCGAGCGCGCCCAGGCCGCCGGGCTGATGCGGGTCAACCACGTCGGTGAGATCTGCGCGCAGGCGCTCTACACGGCGCAGGCGCTGGCCACCCGTAACCCGCGCCTGCGTGAGCAGTACGTGGCGGCGTGCGCCGAAGAGGTGGACCACTTGGCCTGGACCGCGCAGCGGCTGGACGAACTGGGCGCGCGGCCTTCGCTGCTCAACCCGCTGTGGTACGCGGGCGCATTTGGCCTGGGGCTGCTGGCCGGGCGGCTGGGTGACAACATCAGCCTGGGCTTTGTGGTGGAAACCGAGCGCCAGGTGGGCGCGCATTTGCAAAGCCATTTGGGCAGCGGGCCCGACGCCCTGCCCGCAGGCGACCATGCGTCGCGCGCCATCGTGGCGCAAATGCACAGTGAGGAACTCGCCCATGCCCGCGCCGCCGAAGAGGCCGGGGCGACGCAGCTGCCGCCGGTGGTGCAAGAGCTGATGCGCGGGGCCGCCAAGGTGATGACAACCGTGGCGCGGCGAATCTAGAGCCGCAGCCGGGCTGCAGCGTAAAAAGAAAGGGCGCCTTTACGCGCCCACCCGAATACCGCCGCGATAGGCAGCGCCGTCAGCGCGACAGGCGGTACGGCTCCTCAAAATCCAAAAAGTCGTTTTCACGCAGTGCGCCTTCAACCCAGGCGCGCACGCCCGCCAAAGCCAACACCCGGCCCACATACGCCACCACTTGCGGCGGCATGGGCAGCGCATAGGTGCGCAAGCGGGTGCATACCGGGGCAAAGTAGGCGTCAGCCACCGTGAAATGGTCAAACAACAAGGGGCCGCTGTGCTGCGCCAGCAGCTCGCTCCACATGGCGCAAAGGCGCGCCACATCGGCACGCACGCCGGGCTGATCGCGCCAGATCAAGGCGCCCTGCGCGGCCAGGTCGGCCTCGATATTCATGGGGCAGTGGCTGCGCAAGGCGCTAAAGCCGGCGTGCATTTCAGCGCAGATGCTGCGCGCACGGGCGCGGGCGGCGATTGCGCGCGGCCACAGCTGTTTGTCGGGAAACTGTTCCGCCAGGTATTCGGCAATCGCCAGCGTGTCCCAGACCGCAAGCTCACCGTCCAGCAGCAAGGGCACCTTGCCAGCGGGGTTGAGCCCGCGCAGCGTTGTCTTGAACTGCGAATCCGGCGCAAAGGAGTCAAAGCGCACCATGACGTCTTCAAAGGGAATACCGGCCTGCGTCATCAGCACCCAAGGCCGCATGGACCAGGACGAGTAGTTTTTATTACCGATCAAGAGTTTCAGCATGGCGAACCAATTAGCAGGTCAGGGAAGGTCTGCGCCCGGGTCCGGCTGCGCGGCTTCGGCTTCGCTGAGCGGGCCGATACGGCCCAAGCGGGCCTTGATGGATTGTGGTTGGCCACTGAGCATGGCGGCGTACAGCGTGGTGTTGGCCAGCACTTTTTTGACGTAGTCGCGGGTTTCGGAAAAGGGCACGTTTTCGGCCCAGATTGCGCCTTCCACGGTAAAGGGTCCGTTGCGCCAGAGGCGCGCACGACTGGGGCCGGCGTTGTAAGCGGCGGCGGCCAGCGGCATGGAGCCGCCAAAGCTGTCCAGGGCAAACTTGAGGTAGCCGGTGCCGATGGCGATGTTGGTGTCGCGGTCGTTGATTTTGTAGGGCGCGAAGTCATGCATACCCAGCTTTTTGGCGGTCCATTTGGCCGTAGCGGGCATGACCTGCATCAGCCCGGAGGCGCCCACGCCCGAGCGGGCGTCCATGATGAAGCGGCTTTCCTGGCGAATCAGGCCGTACACGTAGGCCGGGTCCAGCCCGATGCTGGCGGTGCGCGCCAAAACACTTTGCTTGAAAGGCGTGGGGAAGCGCTGCTCCACGTCGACCACGTTGCGGGTGCGGTCGCTGGCGTTGATGCAGCGGTCCCAGACCTCGGCGCGGCAGGCCATGTCGGCTGCGGCGAGCAGCGCGCGGTCGTCCATGCCGCCGTTCTGGTGCAGGTTGGTGGTGTAGTTCCACTCGCGAACGCCCTCGGCGCGCAGGCCGATCTGGATGGCATACAGGCCGCGCTGCAGGCCGGGGTTCAGGCGCGCCGCATCGCGCTCAGAAGCGCTGATGGGCGCCGGGCGCGCGGGCGCTGTGACGCGACCACCGGTTTCCTCGAGGGCCAGCATTTCATAAAAACCGCGGGTGCCGGCCAGTGCCTGCAAAACCCCCAACGCAGCCACACGCGCCGGGTCGTTCGCACCGGGACTGAGTTCGAGCTGCGCGCGCGCATGCCAATAAGTCCAGGTCGGGTCCGCGCGCAAGCCACTCGGCATGGCGTGGATGAAGGCCTGCGCCCGCGCCCACTGTCCGGCGCGCAGCGCGGCCCGCGCACCCCAGGCCAGGTGGTCTTCGTGCATTTGCGCCAGATTGCCTTTGGCGAAGTAGGTCAGCGCGTCGGCATCCTGCTTTTGCGCTGCGCGCTTGCCTATGACGCCCCAAATCCAGCTGCGCTCCTCGGCGCTGAGTTGGGCGCGCCAACGCAATTTTTCCACTTGCAGCGCGGCTTTTTGGTAGTCGGAATCGGCCATGCGGATCATGGCCAATGACACCAGCTCGCGCGTTTTGGGGCGCATAGCCGTGAGTTTGTCGTCGAGGTATTTGGCGGGCCGCTGGTACACCGCATCAAAGCCCTTGACCCACGACGGGTCAAGGATGCCGATGGCCTGCGCAGCCACTTGCGGGCGGTCGTTTTCCATGGCCAATCGCGCCCGCACCCAGGCCACCTGGGCGGGCATTTTGTGGGCTTTGTGGAGCGCGTCAAATGCGCTGGAGCAGCCTTCTTCCGACTCGCGCAGCGCCAGCCAGTTGGCCTGCACGGTGGCGGCCACGTCGGCGCGGTTGCCCACAAATTCGGCCAGCGCCGCAAAGCATTGGATAGAGCGGTCATCGCCCATGCGGTACAGCGGGTACTGGGTGTTGAAGGTCGGCCAATCAGCAGCGCGGCCCAGTTGCAACAGCCAATCGGCGCGCAAGCGGTCCTCCTGGTAGGTGCCGGCGTAGGTATTCAAGAAGGCCAGGATCTCGGTCTTGCTGGCCGTGTCCAAGCGGTTGGACAGCTCCCAGTACGCAGCCCAGGGCTCCAGCATGTAGCCTTTGAACTGGGGTAACGCGGTAGCCAAGGCACGGCTGTCGCGCCGCCGGTAGGCCTGGGCCATATCCAGCAAAGCGGCGTCCAGCCGGGGGTTATCGGCATAGGCCGCCGGAGCCGCCTGCGCCTGCAGCGGCGCGGTGAAAAATGATGCGCCAAACAGCAGGGCTGCGGCGGCGAAAAGAGTCCAACGGGGTAATGCTGTCAAAATAGTTCTTCTTCACTCAATCAAACGATTATGGACAAGTCCTCCGAATCCGCTGGCGACGCCAAAAAGGCCCTGCGCAAAGAGTTGCTGGCCTTGCGCAATGCCCTGCCCGATCGGCAGCACCGCAGCGAGCTGCTGCAGCAGGTGATGCGGATCTGGCTGCTGCGGCGTGAAGACACGGTGATCGGCGCGTACTGGCCCATCAAAGGCGAGTTCGACCCCCTGCCCGCGCTGCACCGCTGGAAGGAAGACGGCGAATTGTTGGACCAGCCGCAACCCCGTCGGATCGCGCTACCGGTGATTAACAAAGCCCACAGGACCATGACCTTCCACATCTGGTACCCGGGCTGCGAAATGGAAGAAGACGCCTACGGCATTCCCAAACCCAAAGACACCGAGATGGTGTCGCCGACGCTGCTGTTTGTGCCCTGCGTGGGCTATAGCGCGGGCGGCTACCGGCTGGGCTATGGTGGCGGGTTTTACGACCGCATGCTGGGCAGCCTGGAGCCCCGCCCCTTTACCGTGGGACTGGGCTTTGGCGTGGGCTATGTGAGTGACTTTTCGCCAGAGCCGCACGACGTGCCGCTGGACGCCATCCTGACCGACTTTGGCGAAGCCTGGCCGGTGGCCGATATCGCCCGCCCGCAGCGTTGAAAACCGGGCCCGCTCTGGGTACGCGCTAAGGCGTTTGCGCCGCCAGCTTTTGCAGATCCCGCCCGTAGGACGCCAGTTTGTCGGCCATGTGGCGGCGCTGGCTGGGGCTGGTACTGGCATGGAACTCCGCAAGGTGCGCACAGTCCGCGGCGATGATGCGCTCCAGATAGCCCCGGTAGACCGGATCGGGCGACACCAGGCTGCGCTCCAATAGCGCCTCGATGACCGGCTGGGCGCGCTCAATCGTCTGACCGCGCTGCGTGTCGATGGTCTCCACAATGTCGGCGTGGCGGCGTTGTAATTCCTTCCAGCTCAGTGCGGTGTCATAGGGTGTCGACTCCAGCTGGCTGCGCAGCAACGCGGTTTGCGCCGGGCTGGCCGAGCCGTACCAGGTTTTTACGTTATCCAGGGCCTTGTCCAGCCGCGCGTCCATTTGCTCAGAAGGGCGCGCGTCCAGCCACTTGCCACGCCAGGTTTTGGCCGATTTGGCCAGCTCGCGGCGCACACGCTCGGTTTGCGCGGGCTTGAACGTGGGCACCGTAGCGGCAATCACCGGAGCGCTGCGTTGTCCAAAGCCGCGTGCGTAATCCAAGCCTTCGCCGTACCAGCCGCAGACCTGTTCGGCACGCAAATCCCCCGCCGCAGCGGTCTGCACGGTTTGCAGCATCTGCGCGATGCGGGGAAGGTCTTCTTTGCGGTGCCAGGCGTGCAATTGCGCCAGATCGGCCTTGACCCGCGTGCTTTGGGCGGCGTCGAAATCGGCGTAGGAGTCCAGCCACCAGTGGATCGCAAAGGGCGCGTTGTTGTAGGCCGGAACGACGGCGCTGCAGCCGCCCAGGATCAGCATACAGGCAGCGCCGATAATCCGGCGGATGGCGGCCCAGCCGCCTCCCCCAAAGCGCAAAGGTGTGCACAAAAAAGGCATGGTTGTGGCAACTGACAATTTGACTGGCCTCCCGACCCCCGTAGACGTGGTCATTATGGCGGCGGGTAAAGGCACCCGCATGATGAGCAGCCTGCCCAAGGTCTTGCACCGCCTGGCCGGGCTTCCCCTGATCGGCCATGTGCTGCAAACCGCCCACAGCCTGCAGGCCCGCAAAACGGTGGTGATCACCGGTCATGGGGCAGATGCGGTAGAGGCTGCGCTTGGCGGCCCCGGCGCACACCCCGGCCTGCAGTTCGCCCGGCAAATGCCCCAACTCGGCACCGGCCATGCGGTCCAACAGGCCGCACCGCTCCTGGCCGATGACGGTGTGGTGCTGGTGCTTTCGGGCGACGTGCCCCTGATTCAGGCGGACACGCTGCGCGCGCTGGTGGCGGCTTGCGCCGGACAGCGGCTGGCTTTGCTCACCATCCATTTCGCCGACCCGACGGGTTATGGGCGGGTGTTGCGCACCGGCGACGCCGTGCAGGCCATCGTGGAGCACAAAGACGCCAGCGACGCACAGCGCGCAGTGACCGAGGTCTATAGCGGCATCATGGCGGCCCCGGCGCGCGCGCTGAAAGGTTGGCTGGCGCGGCTGGACAACGACAACGCGCAAGGCGAGTTTTACCTGACCGATGTGGTGCGCATGGCGGTCGCCGATGGCGTGGAAGTGGCGGCACACACCATTGGTGACCCGCTGCAAGTGGCCGGCATCAACAGCCCGGCGCAACTGGCCGAACTGGAGCGCGCCCACCAGATGCGCATAGCGCAGTCGCTCATGGAGCGCGGCGTGCGCCTGCAAGACCCGGCGCGGCTGGATGTGCGCGGCACGCTGGAATGCGGCCAGGACGTGGAAATTGACGTGAACTGTGTTTTTGAGGGTCGGGTGCAACTCGGCGACGGCGCGCGCATCGGCGCGAACTGCGTCATCGCCAATTGCGTAATTGAACGCGGCGCGGTGATCCAAGCCTTCACCCATATTGACGGCGAAAAGGCCGGTGTCACCGTGGGC
>CANIRI010000151.1 GCA_947469815.1 Comamonadaceae bacterium
ACAGGCCGTTGGGGGTGTCGAACTTGACGCTGGGGCTGAAGTCTTCCACGGTGTCAGCGACGTTGTCCATATCGCGGTCATTGGCGAAATAGACGTTTTGCTTACGGGTGCCGACCCAGACTGCTGCCGTATTGCGGCTCACAGCGATGGTGCGGGCGTCCGGGACGATGGCGAACAGGTCAATCTTGAAGCCATCGGGCATCTTGACGTTGGCCAGCATCTTCTTGAGGTTGTCCGCATACACACCGCCTTGGGCAATGCGCTTGGGTGGCGGGGTATCGGTCTTCTTGAAAGCACCGAGTTTTTGCAGGTTGGCGTCGTTGGCGAAACCAATTCCTGAGACCATCGAGAGCGCTGCTCCGATAGCAATAGCAGTTGCACTGCGCTTGAACACAGTTCCAAAAGTACGATTCATGTTTACTCCAAGACAATAAGCCCGGGGAGCCAAATATGCGGCCCGTTCCCGAAAGTGCCGAACCCCCGCGTGAACCACCACGCGGAAACACTTGGTGGCAATGTAAAACCAAGGATGCGGGGCTCTGACCCGTGAAAACCCTTGTTCGCCCGACAAAAATATTCAATGTGGCGCTGAATAAAATTTGCAACGACGTCGGACCCAGACCTAGCCACCCATACCGGACGCGTCGATCAAGCCGCTACGCATGGCCAGCAGGGTGATCTCCGAGGTATTGCTCAGCTCCAATTTCTGTTTGATTTTGTGCACATGGGTGCCCACGGTGGACACCGACAAATTGAGCGTCTCCGCCACCGCGCCAACCGACTGCCCGCGCGCAATCTGCATAAAGACCTCGAACTCGCGCGGTGAGAGCATGGCCAGCGGATCGGTTTCGCCGCTGAGGTCCTGCATGGCCATGCGCTGCGCAATGCCGGGGTCGATAAAGCGCTTGCCCTGCGCCACGAGACGGATCGCATCGACCAGCACCTCCGGTGCGGTGCGTTTGGACAAATAGCCCAACGCGCCGGCCTGGAACGCACGCTTGGAATAACTGGTGTCTTCGTGGGCGGAGAGCGCCAGCACCCGGATTTGCGGATGCTTGGCGACCAGGCGTTTGATCGCCTCGATGCCGCCCATACCCGCCATGGCAATGTCCATCACCACCACGTCCGGGGCCACGCTGTCGTGGATGCGCAGCGCCTCCTCGCCGCTGTCGGCCTCGGCCACGACCTGCACGTCGTCCCAGGTCTGCAACAGCACCTTGAAGCCACCCCGCACCACGGCGTGGTCGTCCACCAGCATCACGCGCAATTTATCCAAGATCTGACTCCGTGTTTGTCTCTAAGTGCAGCGGCAAGGTGGCCCGCAGGCGCACGCCACCGGAACCGATAGGCTCCATCGTGAACGTGCCGCCCAGACTCTCCGCCCGCTCGCGCATACCGATCACGCCGAAGTGTCCGGTCAGTTCCCAATCCTGTTGCAATCCGCGACCATCGTCGCGCACTTCCAAAACAAGGTGCTGCGCTTCTGCGTGCAGCTGCAGCGCAATCAGCTGGGCCTGTGCGTGGCGCAATGCGTTGGTCAAGGACTCCTGCGCGATCCGGTAAACCGCCGTGGCCAGCTCGCCCCCCACCGCGTCCAGCGCACCCTGAATCTGCAGTTGGATGTGCACGCCTGGATGTTGGGTGCGGGCCTGCTCCACCAGGTCCTGCAAGGCGTCGGCCAGGCCGAAGCGGTCCAGCGCCAGCGGACGCAACTGGCCCACCATCTGGTGCACGCTCTCGTACATGGCATCGGCACATTGCACCACCATGCGGGCGGATTCGGCAATCCGCAGATCCTGGCCCTGCGCCCGGTGGCTGATGGCAAAACCCAGGCTCTTGATGGCCGTGACCTGCTGGCCCAGGTCGTCGTGCAGTTCGCGGGCAATTTGTCTACGCACTTCCTCGATGCGGGTCTGGATGACTTGCGTGAGTTCGCGGTTTTCGGCCAGTGCCACGGTGGCCGCGCGGGCCTTCTCGCGCGCCAGCATGCCGTCCTGCACCGACTGCGCCATGCTGTTGAAATCTTCGCCCAGACCGCCCGCCTCGCGGCCCTTCAAGCGTGGCAAGCGGGTCGCGTAGTCGCCCTGCGCAATACCGCGCAAGCCCTGCGCCAGTTGCTGAAACGGATGCAGCGCACGCCCGACCAACCAGTACGCCAGCGCATTGGCAAACACCACGCCGACCAGCAAGGTCGCCAAAAGAGGGACGAACTCATCCCAGCCATCCAGAATGGCCCGAGAAGGATCGGGACGCACCACCACACGTCCGTGCGGCAAGGTGATTTCACGGGTCTTCAGGGGCGGCGCGACCAGGCGCGCATACCACTGCGGCGCATCGCGCCCGGCCTTGTAGCGCGGCGGAGGTGAGCGGTACAGCAAGGCCCCGTCTTCGCCGAAGAGCTCAATTTCGTTGCCACGGATACGGCCCAGCCCTTCCAAAAACAGGGTCATGGCGGACAGGCCGCCGTCACGTGATGTGACCTCCACCTGCGACAGCACCTGGATGGCCACCAGGTTGGAGCCGCCGATCTCCTCCTGCACACCGCGGCTGGTGTCCTTGAGCTGCAAGCCCACCAGCAGCGCCGCAAAGGCCAGCAACATGGCAGCAATGATGAAGTTGATTTGTAGCCGCAATGACATGGCTGTCCTTCAATCCCCGCTTGGCAGGGGCTGGCCCCAGTTCTGGAACTGGCCATGCTGCGCGGCGTGCGCGATCGCCGCGACCAGAGCCGTGGCCATGGGCGGTTCGTAGGGGCTGTGTCCGGCCTGATCGATCCATTGCAGCCGACTGCCCGGCAGCGCCTGCTGCACATCCCAGGCCGACTGCGGGCGGCAAATCCAATCCAACCTGCCGTGTAGCACAGCCATCGGCAGCTGGCCCAAAGACGCGCAACCCGCCAGAGCGCCTTCGGGCGGGAAAAAACACTGCGCAGCCAGGTAATGGCTTTGCAAGCGGTACTTGGCCAGCAGGGCGGCGTCCGCAGTGGCGCCAGATGATGACGGCGGCTGGGTGGCGCGCCGGTCGGTGAGCGCCCCCTCCCAGGCACTCCAGGCCTGCGCCAAAGCCAGCGCGTGCGCGGGTTCGCCATGCAAAACCTGCTCCACCACATAGGCCGCCATGTCGCAGCGCTGCGCGGACGGCACGTGGCGGGCCAAGGCCCACCAGGCGTCCGGCAGCAATTGCGCCGCGTCCTGGAAAAACCACCGAATATCGGCCGCCCGGCCCAAAAAAGTACCGCGCAACACCAGCCCCAGACAGCGCTGCGGGTGGGCACTGGCATAGGCTAGGGCCAGCCCCGCGCCCCAGGAGCCGCCCACCACCCACCAGGCCTCCAAACCAAGCTCTGCGCGGATACGCTCCATGTCGGCGATCAGGTGGGCGGTGGTGTTGTGCAGCAGCGGGCGATCGGCCCGGCTGCGCCCGCAGCCGCGCTGGTCCCACAAGATGACCCGGGTGCTGCGGGGGTCAAAAAACTGGCGGTGCCTGGGCATAGCCCCGCTGCCCGGGCCACCATGCACAAACACCATCGGAAGGCCTGCGGGGTTGCCGCATTGCTCGAAATACACCGTGTGGCCGTCCTGCTCGGGCAGGAAGCCGTGCGCGTAGGGCTCAATGGCGGGAAACAGGGCGTCTGGCGCGGCGGATGGCATGGCCTGCATGCTATGCCTTTTTGAAGAAATGCCAGGCCAGAGCCAAGCACCTAGTACAAACCCTAGTCCTCTTTGGCGAATTTCTTGAGGGTAGTTTCCATGAATTGCGCATGTCCCGCGCAGCGATTGCGGGCATAGTATGGTCTGTGTTCAGAAAGGCTTTGGGCACGATTCACCGCAATCGGCGGCATCGATCTAGGAGATACACCATGAAATGGCAAACACCTGCAGCTAGCGACATGCGTTTCGGTTTCGAAATCACCATGTACATCGCTAACCGTTAATCACGGTACCGTCTGTCGGGGTAACCCGGCAGACCTTTTTTTGAATTTTCCAACGTCCGGTTCTCCGCCGGAGTTTTTTGCCGCGTTCCACGCGGTTTTTTTTTGAGGTTGCGCTTGTGAAAATCCATGTGTTGGGCTCGGCCGCCGGCGGTGGTTTCCCCCAATGGAACTGCAACTGCCCGCAGTGCGCCGCCGTGCGGGGGGGCAGCCCCCACCACCTGCCGCGCACCCAGTCGTCGATTGCCGTGAGCGCCAACGCGCAGGACTGGCTGCTGGTGAATGCCTCCCCTGACGTCTTGCAGCAGATCAAGAGCTTCCCCGGCCTGCAACCGGCGCGCGCCCTGCGCGATACCGGCATTGGCGCGGTGATGCTGATGGACGCGCAAATCGACCACAGCACCGGCTTGCTGATGCTGCGCGAGAACCGCCAGCCGCTGCAGATCTGGTGCCACCTGCTGGTGCGCGAAGACCTGAGCACCGGCAACCCATTGTTCAAGGTCTTGGACCATTACTGCAAAGTTGATTGGCAGGCGCTCAGTCTGGAGCCGCAAGGTTTCGCGATCGAGCGTGTGCCTGGATTGCGCTTTGCCGCCCTGCCGCTGATCAGCAACGCGCCGCCGTATTCACCGCACCGCGACAAGCCGCAGGATGGCGACAACATCGGCCTGTCGGTTTCTGATGCGGCCAGCGGCAAAACCCTGTTTTACGCGCCCGGCCTGGGCCGCATGGAGCCGCATGTGTGGCAGGCCATGCAAGCCAGCGACTGCGTGCTGGTGGACGGCACACTGTGGACCGACGACGAGATGATTGCACTGGGCGCGTCCAAAAAGACCTCGCGCTCTATGGGCCACATGCCACAAAGCGGGCCCGACGGCATGATTGAGTGGCTGGACAAATTGCCCGCCGGCGTGCGCAAAATTCTCATCCACATCAATAACACCAACCCCATTCTCGATGCCAGCAGCCCGCAGCGCCAGACGCTGACGCAGCACGGTATCGAAGTGGCCTTTGACGGCATGGAGATCACGCTGTGATAGACAACATCCTGAACGAAGCCAAGGCCGACACGCGTACGCCGTGGAGCGCCGCCGAATTCGAAACCCTGCTGCGCGGCAAAAGCACCAGCTACCACATCCACCACCCCTTTCACGTGATGATGGCCCAGGGCAAGCTCAACGCAGCCCAATTGCGCGGCTGGGTGGCCAACCGCTTTTATTACCAAATTTCGATTCCCCTTAAGGACGCGGCCATCCTGTCCAACTGCGACGACCGCGAGATCCGGCGCGAATGGATTTTGCGCATCCTGGACCACGACGGTTTTGAGCTCAACGGCATCACCGACGCTGGCGGCATCGAGGCCTGGATCCAACTCGGTCAGGCCGTAGGCCTGAGCCGCGACGATGTCACCTCGCTGCGTTTTGTGGCACCGGCCAGCCGGTTTGCGGTGGATGCGTATGTGAACTTCGCGCGCCAGCGGCCCTGGCAGGAAGCGGTGGCCTCCAGCCTGACCGAGCTGTTTGCGCCGCATATCCACCAGCAGCGCATCGACACCTGGCCCGAGCAATACCCTTGGGTCGACACTGCTGGTCTGCTGTACTTCAAAAACCGCTTGACGCAGGCGCGCCGCGACGTGGCGCATGGCCTCAAGTTCACGCTGGAATACTTCAGCCAGACCCGCGCCCTACAAGAGCGCGCGCTGGAGATTTTGCAGTTCAAGTTGAACGTGTTGTGGTCCCTGGCCGATGCCATCATGCTGGACCAATGCCAGGTCGAGATCACCGGGCCCAAGACACCATGAGCGACGATCTGGCGCGCCTGCAGACCACACCGCGCGTGGCGGCGATGTTCCGCCTGCAATGGGAAGAGGTGCAGCAATCCTGGGTGCTGCTGTACCCTGAAGGCATGGTCAAACTCAACGGCAGCGCGGGCGAAATCATGCAGCGCATTGACGGCAAAAAAACGATTGCCGCGCTCATTACCGATTTGGAAACCGCTTTTGACGCCACCGGCCTGCAAGCCGATGTGCTGGCATTTTTGGACATCGCCATCGCGCAAGGATGGGTTAAACCATGACAACCGATACGCAAACCCCGGCCACCATTGACACGCCAATTGGCCCACCCCTTTGGCTGCTGGCCGAAGTGACCTACGCCTGCCCGCTGCACTGCGTGTTTTGCTTCAACCCGGTGGACTACGCCCACAGCGGCCCCGAACTCAGCACCGCCGATTGGATCCGTGTGCTGGGCG
>CANIRI010000152.1 GCA_947469815.1 Comamonadaceae bacterium
ATATCGATATTGCCGCCGCTGAGAATCACGCCCACGCGCTGGCCCTGCAGTTGCGGGCCCATCGCCCGCACAGCCGCCAACCCCAGACAACCGGTGGGCTCCACCACCAGCTTCAAATACGCGGCCATGAAGCGCATGCCCTCCACCAACTGCGCGTCGGAGGCGGTGACGATGGCGTGCACATGGCGCTGGATGATGGGAAAGGTCAGCCGCCCGACCTGCTGGGTTTGCGCGCCATCGGCAATCGTCACCGGCACAGGAATCTGCACCCGTTGCCCGCTTTGTATCGACTGCTGCACGTCGTTACCCGCTTCGGGCTCCACGCCATACACGCGGCACTGCGGCGCGAGCGCGTGGGCGCTGAGCGCCGACCCGGCGATCAAACCGCCACCGCCCACACACACAAACAGCGCATCCAGCGGGCCGTGGTCTTGCAGCAACTCCAGCGCGGCCGTGCCCTGCCCGGCAATCACGTCGGCATGGTCAAAGGGCGGTATCAGCGTCATGCCGCGCTCTTGCGCCAGGCGCTGGCCGATGGCTTCGCGGTCTTCGGTGTAGCGGTCGTAGAGCAGCACCTCCGCGCCATAGCCGCGCGTGGCCTCGATCTTGGTGGCGGGCGCATCCTGCGGCATCACGATCACGGCGGGCATGCCGAGGATGCGGGCTGAGAGCGCCACCGCCTGCGCATGGTTGCCGGACGAAAACGCGACTACGCCGCTACTGCGCTGCGCGGGTGTGAACTGCGACAAAGCATTGAAAGCACCGCGAAACTTGAACGCACCCATGCGCTGCAGGTTTTCGCATTTCAAAAAAATCTGTGCGCCGACTTCCGCGTCCAGCATGCGCGAGCGCATCACCGGCGTGCGGTGGGCGTGTCCATGCAGGCGCTGGGCTGCGGCCTGCACATCGGCGAAGGTGGGCAGCGCCAGATCAGCCGTCATGCGCTTCAGTCGGCAGCAAGCGGCGTGCCGCTAGGCCCACAAGGCCCGGGTAGCGGCTTGCCGCCAGACCGGGTCCGGGCCATAGGTTTTTTCCAGTGCGCGGCAGCTGTCCACCAGGCAAATCGCGCGCGGATCACGGCAGTCGCGCACCCGCGCCAGAATCACGCGCCAAGTGCGCGGCTCGGGCGGCAGCGAATCACGCAAACCGGCCACACACACCACCGCCGCGAAAGCGCGCCAGTAGTCTTGCAAGGCAGCGGGTAGCGCCTCGTCGTCGATAAATTGCAGCAGCACATTCAAGGCCTGGGCACTGATTACCAACTGCGCGGCCAAGGGTGCGCCGGTGGCTGCAAAAGCCTGTGCAGCCAAAGCGGACAAACGCTGCACCAACTGCGCATCGGGGACCAGCATGGCCACTGCCTGCTCAAACGTGGCTTCACGGGCCACCGCTTGCACAGCGTGGTCCCAGCTACGCCGGGACGGCGGTGCCGCATGCAGGCGGCGCAGGGCCGGTTCTGGATCGGCGCTGGGCCGCGCAGCTGCACGCACCCCGTCCGCTTTCGGCAGTGCCAGATGGCAACTCGCCCAATAGGCCAACGCATCCGCCAGCTCCTGGCGGTGGTGCGCCTGCACCGCGTAGGCGGTACGGATCAGGCCCGCAAAACCGGCACCGCCAGACCCGCGCAGCAGGGGCGGCAGCGTCTGGTACAGCATGTCGCCGGCGTCCTCATAAAACAACCACTGCCCCATCAGATTGCGGTATGGTGCCCAGGCTTGGGCTTTGCCGAGTTGGTCGGCCCAGGCATCGCCAGCGGGCCAGGTCGCGACCTCTGGCGCGGGCTGCAAACGTGCGTCCTGCTGCGCCGCAAAGTCCTTCAGCGCGGCCTCATCCGCACCCAGGCGGTCCAGCGCCAACAGACCGGCGCAGCGCTGGTTGGGGTGTGCGTCCCGGTCAAGCGGGCCAAACGCGGCACCGGTATCAAAAAAAGCCCGCAAAACCGGGTTGGTGGGTAGGTACTCGGCCATGGCTCAGCCTCAGGCAGCACGCGCCAGCGGTGCAGCGAAATGGGCTTCCATCTCGCGGCGCAACTGGTAGGCGCGGGTGCTGGTGTCAATGGCCACATCGGCCCAGCTCAGCGACTGGCCCTGGCGCACCGGGCGAATGAGCTTGATGTCGTGCGCCAAGCCCAGCGGTACTCCGCCCAGCTTGCGTGAGGTTGCAGCGGGCAGCAACTTGCCCCACACGGTGTAACCGCCCTCGCCGTCCAGCATTTCGCCGGGCTGCAAATCGCGCTTGGCGGTAGCCACCACGTCGGCGTTCCAACCGGTGGCGACACCCGTAGGCTCACCGCGCAAAGCCACGCTGGCTACCGACATGCCGACTTCCAGGCCGATCAGATGCCAGCGCTTGTACAGCGTGAAGTAGCGCCCGCTCGGGTCGGTGTGCGCGTTGTATTCCTCAAAGCAGTTTTTGATGTAGTCGGTCTCGGCCTCCACCGTCACCCACACACCCATGCGGATGTCATACGGAATCTTGCGGCCGTTGGCCTCGAGCGAAGAGATCACCTCGACCATGCCTTTGCGCTCCAGCACCCCGCCCTCGCTGATAGGCCGGGTGACAAAGGGAATGTCTTCCACGCTGGCCGGCGGGTAGAGCAAACCGTTGGACGGCACGCCCAGGCCCGTGGCGTTGGACACCGCACTGCTCTCAATCGATGGCTTGGAGCCATCCAGAAAGCTGTTGAACATTTTGGGGTTGAGCCCACCGCGCGCAGCCTGCTCGGGCGTCAAGCCGTAGTTGCCCCACACGGTATCCGGCGTGGACTGGTTGAAGTGCGGCAGCCATTTGTGGCCGCGCCCGGCTGCCACCACGGGGAAGCCGCAGGTGCGCGCCCAGTCCACCAGATCGCAAATCAGCGCAGGCTGGTCGCCGAATGCCAGCGAATACACCACGCCAGCTTGCTGCGCCTTGAGCGCCAGCAGCGGGCCGCAAAAAGCGTCGGCCTCAACGGTCACGTTGACCACATGCTTGCCGTGCGCAAACGCCTCCAGGCAGTGGTCGACCGCGGCGATGGGGTGGCCGGTGCATTCGACGATGACATCAATCGCCGGATGCGTCACCAGCGCGCGCCAGTCTTCACCGATATGCGTGCTGCCGTCTTTGATCGCGGCGTCCAAAGACGCGGCCTGCGTACGCTGCAGATCCCAACCCACGCGCGCCAAATTGGCGCGTGCGCCATCGGGCGAGAGGTCGGCAATACCGACCAAATGCACGCCGGGCGTGCGCGGAATTTGCGCCAGGTACATAGAGCCGAATTTGCCCGCGCCGATCAGGCCGATGCGGATCGGGCGGCCTTCCGCCTGGCGTTGCTGGAGTTTGGCAAACAGACTCATGCGGCGGCTTTCTGGTCGTCAAATGGAACCGTCGAAGTTTGCAAAGCGCTGCCGGGCATGCCGTCTTTCCAGGGCAGATCGACGGGATAGTCTTTCAGCAAGCAGTCATCGGGCAGGCATTCGATGGGGGTGAAGTCGCGGTGGGCGATGTACTCGGGGCGCTTGTGGCGGCGTATGTGGTTGCTCACCGCGCATAAGCTCAGGTACACGGCCACGCGGTTCCAGGGCGAAAGGTTGCTGGTGGATGCGTGCACCAGGCAGCTGTGGAACAAAATCATGGAACCGGCCGGGCCCTTGGGGCTGACGATGCCGCCGTTCTTGCCACCGGCGCGCTCGACCAGGGTGGTGATCAGTTCGTTGTCCACGGTCCACAGCGGGTAGCTGGTGGTCGACAAGTCATGCTTGGCCGCGACCACGCCGCGCTTGTGGCTACCGGGTATGAACATCAGCGGGCCGTTGTGCTCGTTCACGTCGTCCAGAAAAATCGCCACGTTCATGGCCCGCTCAGTGGGCATCATGTCGTCGTTCAGCCAGGTGCCGTAATCCTGGTGCCACTGCCAGACGTCGCCCTCAAACGCCATCTTGCCGTTGATCTTGAACTGGTGCATGTAGAGCTTCTCGCCCAGCAGCGCTTCCACCGGCTCAACCATGCGCGGATGCCGCGCCAGCGTGCCGAATTCTTTGCTCACCATATGCGCGGCAAAGTTGGTGCGCACCGCGTCACGCCCTTTTTCCCGCACATTGAAGGCATCGCGCCGCTCGTACAGCGCAGGCACTGCGTCGAGCAGGTTCTGGGTTTCTTGAGGGGAAAACAGGCTGGGGAAGAAAAGATAGCCGTCGCGGTCAAATTGTTCGAGTTGTTCGGGTGTGAGTTTCATGGTGGGTCTGCCTCGGTGGTTGGAGTTCAGCCTTGCAACCCAGACCTTGCGCCTGAAACGGGGTTGCTGACAGCCAAACAGGCAGCCCATTGGTGCGGCACTGCCTGCATGAAGTGTACGAAATCGCCACACCCGAGCGGAGTTCGCCCCGCAACAGAAACTATTTTCAGCGCGTGCGTGAACGGCCCATCATGTGCCGCAGGGTCACCTGGTCAAAGGTTTTTTGCTGCGCTTCGGTCAAGGCGGCATAAAAAGTCTTGGTGGCTTCGCTGTGGCGGGCCAGGGCTTGTGCCATGCGCTGGCTGTGCTCTTCGTGCATGGACTGCATTTTGTCCAGGCGCTGCGGCGTGGTCAGCCCGGCCCAATCGGCCTTTTTCATATCGGGGCGGCCCATGGCCTCCACCGGTATGGTCGATTCCACCCAGTGGGCCCACGCGGCGTCCTGCTCCGCTGTGAGCGACAGCTGCTTTTTGATCGCCGTCAGACGGGACTTATGCATAGCGCCCATGCGCTCGCCGTCCATCATGTGGTGACAGCCCTGCGACTGCATCGCGTGCTTTGCGCCGGGCTTCGCCACCGCCTCGGCCTGGGCCTGCAAGCCCCACGAGCCGATAACCAAGGCCAGTGCCACGGGAAGCGACTGCCAGGCCTGCAAGGAACGGACGGGCCGCGAAGGTGAAAGTGTGGATACCAAAGCCATAGAAAACTCCTGAAAAAATGCGCATAGCGAACTGCCAGCGCCATCCCTTGAGGGTGCGCGCCTTCAGTAAACACTGTGTTGCGGCAAGTCAAAGTTCAGGCAAATGGGCTCCGCAAGGGTTTGGCCCCACAACGCCTCCCCAGCCCCACGAGCCGCTACATTGCAGTTCCCCCCAACCAAGGAGTCACCCATGCAGTTAGTCAAATCCACCCTTCTCGTGTGCGCCAGTGCGCTGGTCTTTATGGCAAGCGGCGTGGGCCATGCCGATACGCTGAATTTAGGTGCCACGCTATCTGGCGCGGCAGAGGTGCCCCCGGTGAACAGCGCCGGCATGGGCCAAATGCAAGCCGAGTTCGACAAGGCCACCAGCACATTCAGCTACACCTTGCGCTACAGCGGCCTGAGCGGGCCGGTGAAGGCCGCACATTTCCACGGCCCGGCTGAAGCGGGCAAGAACGCGGGCGTGGCCCTGGGTATCAGCAACGCAGGCGAAAGCCCCGTGCAGGGCCGCGCTGTGTTGACCGCCGCCCAAGCAGCGGACCTGCTGGCTGGCAAGTGGTACGTCAACCTGCACACCGCAGCCAACCCCGGCGGCGAGGTGCGCGGCCAGGTGATCGCCGAGTAGCGCGCCCACATACCGGCCCGGGCGGGGCCGGATACACCCGCCCTGTCCTTTGCTGCCCCGGCTCGAATCTGCATTCATAATTGGCAACCTTTATACGATTTGGAGATGGCCATGGAAACTTATGACTGTCTGGTTCTGGATCTGGAGGGCGCATCAGACGTCTTTGCACTGGCGCAGCGGGCCTTGGGAAGTTCGACCAAGGTGGGGCAGCTGGCGGTGGCCGATTTCTTCAAGCTCGACATCAAGTCGGATTCGGAAATAGGACTCGTGGTCTTTCCGGTCAATGGCTCCTCAAACCTGATGCCTTACCAAGAACTGGTTGAAGGCTACCGGGCAGGCGGTGCCCACCTCAGCACCCTGCTGGTGGTGGACTCGCATGAGACCATCAAAAACATGCCGGTCGGCAGCTGTTGCGACGGCATGGTTTGCGCCGAGTGGCCCAGCGCCGAGCACCTGCTGCGCATGGCCTTCAGAGACCACAAACTGCGCTCTGAAAACCGGGCCTTGAAAATTTTCATGGACCATTCCGCCGACGGCTATTGGATTTGGGACATCAAGCGCGATGCCATTGAATGGTCCACGCGAACCGCTGAACTGATGGGCCTGGAACC
>CANIRI010000153.1 GCA_947469815.1 Comamonadaceae bacterium
CATGCGCAAAATCACGGCCGCGCCAGCAGTGGCCCAGTCGCCGGTTTTGCGCTTGAGCTTTTGATAGGCGTAGCCGGTACCGGCGGTAAAGGGCGCAACCAGGATGGCGGTGAGGATTTCGTCTTCAGCCAGCGCGGTCATGTAGGTGCCGTGGAAAAAGTCCACCGCCTTGACCTGCCGCGTTCCCTTGGGGCCTTGCAGCTCGAACGTGGCATCCAGGGCCATGGCAATCGCCGGGTGGTCGTTGCCGGGGTCACCATGGGCGATGTCGCCGCCAATGGTGCCGCGGTTGCGCACCTGGGGGTCGGCAATCAGCAGCGCCGCTTCGACCAGCAGGGGCAGGTGTTTTTGCAGCAGGGGGGAGGCGATCAACTCGTTTTCGGATGTCATCGCGCCGATGCGGATCACGCCGCCGCTTTCGCTGATGCCGCGCAACTCAGGAATGCGGTTGATGTCAATCAGTACGCCGGGCTGGGCAAAGCGCAGCTTCATCATCGGCAGCAGGCTGTGGCCGCCGGCGAGCAGCTTGGCGTCGTCGCCCAGCGAAGACAGCAGGGCAATGGCCTCGGCCACGGTGCGCGGGGCGTGGTAATCGAATGCGGGTGGAATCACGGCAGCTCCTCAAGTATGTGTCAGACCCAAGGGCGAACCGCCCGCCGGGTGATCCCTACTCTAAGCGAATTTGATGTCCCGGGCACTAGGGCTCACCCCAATGTCCTCGCAGAATCGCGGGCGGCAGTGTAAAAATTTTCAGCAATGGGCGCTAATTTACCCCTGGCCACTCAGGCGCTGAAAAAGTTTACAAAAAAGCTAAATCCTCAAGCCAGCGGGTCGGCGCGCCATGGTGGATACTGGCGGGTCTATGCAATCCCCCACCCAAGCACACTGGATCGCCCGCAGCATCGGCTCGGCCTCCACCACACCTGCGCTGCTGGTGTTACTGGTCGGCCTGACGCTGCTGTGGATCAGCCGGGTCGACCGCATGGTCCCGGGTGTTCAGGGCGCCTTGATCGGTACCGCGGTGTTACTGGTGGGTTTGGGTTGCGCGGCGCTGGCGGCGGTGCGACCGCAGCGCGCCGGGCTGTCGCCACCACACGTGATGTTGTCCCTGGGTTTTGGCGGCATGCTGCTGGGACTGCTGTGGGACGTGCTCGACGGCGGCGCGGACAGACTGGCAAGCTTGTGCAGCCAGTCCGCCTCTTTGAGTCTGTATGACAGTTTCTGGCTGCACGTGGCGTATTTGCCCGGCATGCACCTGGGCATGCTCGCCGGGGGCTTGCTGGCGATTCCCAGCCTGCGCGTGCTGCGCCCGCATTGCGGACGTTACCTCTGCTCGCTTTTTGCACAAAATATGATGTGCTCGGCCTGGATGCTGATCGGGATGACCCTGGGGGCGCTGTGGCTGGTGCGGGTGCAGACCCAGTCCACCGGCTCCACCGTGGCCGGCATGCTGGGCGGCATGTTCGTCGGCATGACCTGGGGCATGGTGGTCAGCGTGGGCTTGTACCGTCTGTTCTTCCAACTGCGCCAAAGGCGGGCAGGCGGCTTCGGCGCAGCGGACTGACATGGAAAACCTGGACGTGATGGTGCTGCGCACGCTGCGCGACTGGCGCACTGCAGGAAAGCATGCGTTGCTGGCAACGGTGGTCCGGACCTGGGGCTCATCGCCACGGCCGGTGGGCTCCATCATGGCTTTGTGCGAAGACGGTGCGGTGGTCGGATCGGTCTCCGGCGGCTGCATTGAAGACGACCTGATTCACCGCTTCACGCAGGCCTACGCGCCAGGTAGCGCGCGCAACTTGCCCAAAGGACCACCGGAATGGGTGAAATACGGCATCAGCGCCGACGAAGCCCACCGCTTTGGCCTGCCTTGTGGCGGCACGCTGGAGCTGCTGCTGGAATTCGACCCCGATGCGCAGGGTCTGGTCGCCCTGGTGTCCCAGCTCGACGCGGGCAGCCTGGTGCAGCGCAGCGTCACGCTGCTGGATGGCCACGCGCAACTCCAGACCTGCAGCGCCGCTGCCGATTGCCACGCCACTGACACGCACCTAGTCAACACCTTCGGCCCCGAGTTCCGGATGTTGCTCATCGGTGCCGGGCCGCTGACCGAGTGCCTGGCGACCATGGCCATTTTTTGCGGTTTTGCGGTCACCGTCTGCGACCCGCGCGAGGAATACCGTGGCAGCTGGGCCCTGGGCGGCGTGGCCATGCGCACCGAGATGCCCGACGACGTGGTGCTGGACATGCGGCCCGACCGCCGCACCTGCGTGGTGGCGCTCACCCACGACCCCAAGCTTGACGATCTGGCGCTGCTGGAGGCGCTGAAAACCGAGGCCTTCTACATCGGCGCGATCGGGTCGCGGCGCAATAACGAGGCGCGCCAGCAACGCATGATCGAGCACTTCGATGAGACCGCCGCATCGCTGCAACGCCTGCGCGGCCCGATTGGCCTGTACATCGCCAGCAAAACGCCGCCGGAAATCGCGGTGAGCATCATGGGCGAAATTTTGGCTGTGAAAAACGGCGTGGACTTGCCGCTGGCGATGCGGGTAGGGCCTGCCAAAGACGGCCTTGCTGTGGTGATGAATGACCCCGGCGTCGTGGTCTGCGGTGTAGCCTGACCGGGCGACGCCATGCGCAATTTCATCGTCGCGCCACAGGGTCTCACCGAGAGCGACACCCTGCCCCAAGCGCTGCCTTCTGAAGGCTTTTTGTGGCTGTCGTTCTCGCGGCGCGAATTTGAGGTGCTGCAACACGAGGTGCAAAGCCTGCTGCAGTCGCTGTGTGGCGTGCAGCTGTATGAATTGCACACCGCCGACCTGCTGAACAACCAACTGCCCTCGCATTTTGATTTCACGTCCGACTACGACTTGGTGGTCTTTCGGCGTCTGGCGCGCGGCAAGACCGAGACCGACATCAGCCAGCCCGGCGAGCTGCTGTACCGCGCCAATCCGACCGGCGGTCCGCCTATCCTGCGCCGCATCGACACCAGCCCGGTGGCGTTTGTGGTGCTGGACCGGATCGTGCTGTCGGTGCACCCGGCAGACTGCGCGGTGCGGGACAGTTTCGCGGCCAAGCTGCTGAACACGGCACCGGTGGCACCCGGGCTCTCGGCCCACCGATTGCCCACCAACCCCGTCGATTTGATGCTGCGAATGCTCAACACGATGGTGGACGGCTATCTGGATTTACGCCGCGAACTGACGCGCCAACTGGACCACTGGCAAAGCGAGTTGCTCAATCCGCGCACCCGCTTCAACAACTGGAGCACCCTGCTGGATTCGCGCTTAACCCTGCATTACCTCGACGAGGTGTGTGAGGACCAGCGCGCGACCATCCAGGACTGGCTGGAGGCGCTGGACACCTGGCAAGCCGACGACACGTTCCAGACCAAAGATCTGGAGATGCTGCGGGTGCGCAGCCGCGATCTGCTGGAGCACATCGAGCGCGTGGTGCACCACGTGGACCGCTTGGAGCGCAGCGCCGAAACGGCGGTTCAAATGCACTTCAACCTGCAAAGCAACCGCGCCAATGACGTCATGAAAACGCTGACCGCGGTCACTGCCATCTTCTTGCCGTTGAACCTGATCACCGGCTATTTCGGCATGAACTTTGAGACCTTTGACATGCTGCATGGCGCGCATAGCGTGGTCTGGGCCAGCTTGTTCATGCTGTTGATCGCTTGCGGGCTGGCCTGGTATTTCTGGCGCCGTCACTACTTCGGCGGGTCGCAGCGCGAACGCTGACAGCGGCTGTTGCGCCGGGTCAGCGCAGCAAAATCGCCTGATCGGGTTGGTCGGCCGCAAGCACGTCTGCCGCCCAGGGCGCCAGCACCCGGGTATCGGCGCGCAAGACCTCTTCTTTGACCGCCAGGATGCGCGAGGGGTGCATGGAAAAACTGCGCAAACCCAAGCCCAGCAAGAGGTGGGTCATTGCCACGTCGCCGGCCATCTCACCGCACACCGCCACGCCCTTGCCTTTTCTGCGGGCCTGTCCAATCGTGTCCGCCACCAAGCGCAAGACCGCCGGGTGCAGCGGCTCATACAAATGGGCGACTGATTCATCCGTGCGGTCCACCGCCAGGGTGTACTGGATCAGGTCGTTGGTCCCCACCGACAAAAAGTCAAAGTGCGTCAGGAAGGGGCGCAGGTTTAACGCAGCGGCCGGGATTTCAATCATGGCGCCGATTTGCACCGCCCCGTAGGCGACGCCACGGCGGTCCAAACTGGCGCGGGCACGCTGCAGATGGGCCAGCGTCTGAAGGATCTGGGACTCGTGCGCCAGCATAGGCACCAGCAAATGCACAGGCCCGAAGGCCGCCGCGCGCAGGATGGCGCGCAACTGGGTGGTGAACATGGCCGGTTCGGACAAGCTCCAGCGGATGGCCCGCAGGCCCAGCGCGGGGTTCAGGTGCGCATCATCGTGTTGTGAACCATCCAAGGGTTTGTCGGCCCCGATGTCAACGGTGCGGATGGTCACCGGCAGCCCGCGCATATCCTCCACCGCGCGGCGGTAGGCGGCGAATTGCTCCTCCTCATCGGGCAAGTGGCCATGGCGACCCATGAACAAGAATTCGCTGCGGAACAGCCCGACCCCCACCGCACCGCAGGCCAAGGCTCCTGGCACATCCTCGGGCACCTCGATATTGGCCATCAGCTCGATCACCTCGCCATCGAGCGTGCGCGCCGGCGTGTGCAGCAGGCGCGACAGGCGGGCACGCTCGGCCAGGCCCTGCGCCTGCTTGTGCGCATATTCGGCCCGTATCGCCGGGGACGGGTCGACGATGACCAGCCCGGCGTCGCCGTCGATGATGACCCAGTCGTCCTGGCGCACCAGCTGGCTGGCCGTGCGCGCACCGACCACAGCCGGAATGTCCAGGCTGCGGGCCACGATGGCGGTGTGCGACGTCTTGCCGCCCACATCGGTCACAAAACCCGAGAAGGCGCTGTTTTTGAACAGCAACATGTCCGCAGGCGATAAGTCATGTGCCACCAGGACCAGGGATTCTTCTGCAGCCGCGCCGGTTTCGGTATCGGTTTTATGCGGTTTGCGCCGCCGGTCTTGCAGACGCAAACCGGCTGGATTGGCCGTGCTCTGCATGGCGCGCAGCACCCGCTCCACAATCTGTTCGAGGTCTGCTTTGCGCTCCCGCAAATACGGGTCTTCCATCTCGTCAAAGGTGCGCGCCAGCACCTCGAGTTGGGCCGTCACCGCCCACTCCGCGTTGTAGAAGCGCTCGCTGATCCACTGCTTGACGCCCTGGCCCAAGGCTTCGTCTTTCAGCAGCATCAAGTGCACATCCAGCAGCGCGCTCAATTCCTGCGGCGCGTCTTTGGGGCCGAGTTGCTGGACGCTGGCTTGCAAGCGGGTGATTTCCTCGATCACCGCATTGCGGCCCTGGCGCACCCGGTCAATTTCGCCGGCAACCTGCTCGGGCGCGACGAAGTAGTGGGCCACGTCCCTGCGGCTGGAACCCACCAGTACCGCGCGGCCCATGACCACGCCGCGCGACACTGCTAAACCGTGGATGGAAAAAGCCATGTGCAATCGTCCCTGTGGCTGGCTAAGACCTTATTCGCCTTCGCCGAACTTGTCGGCAATCAAGGCCAGCAGCCCGGCCAGTGCCTGGTCGGCATCGGGCCCCTCTGTCTCCAGCTGCACTTCCGAACCGATACCCGCGGCCAGCATCATCACACCCATGATGCTTTTGCCATTGACCCGGCGCTCGCCCCGGGTGATCCATACCTCGCTGGCAAAGCTGCCGGCCAACTTGGTCAGTTTGGCCGAGGCCCGGGCGTGCAGGCCGAGCTTGTTGATGATGGTGGCGGTGGCAATCGGCATAGGGTGGCTCAGTCAGTTGATCAGATCAGGCAGTGGCTTGGGTTTCGCTGGCCAGGGCCAGTTGCAGCATGCCCTGTGTGCCACCGGCTAGCGCCCTTGCAACCAGGGTGTTCATGGGCTCGTGGCGGTAGTTGATCACGCGCAGCAGCATGGGCAGGTTCACCCCGGCAAGCAGTACCGCCTGCGGTAGGGGCGCATCGGCAGTCGACAGCGGTGCCTGGCGCGCCAGATTGCAGGGTGTGGCGCCCGCCACATCCACCAGAACCAGGCATTCCTGGTCGGGCCACTGGGCGCG
>CANIRI010000154.1 GCA_947469815.1 Comamonadaceae bacterium
ACCGGCGTGGCGCAGACGCTCAGCGGCTACACGGTCAGCGGCCTGGTGGGCAGCGACACCACCTCCAGCCTGAGCGGCGTGAGCGCCAGCGTCAGCGGCACCGATGCGGGCAGCTACACCAACTCGGTAACTGCATCCACCCAGACCAACTACACCGTCACCACCGCAGACGGCAGCTTGACCATCGCCAAAGCGCCCCTGACTATCACCGGCTCTAGCGCCAGCACCACCTACACCGGCGTGGCGCAGACGCTCAGCGGCTACACGGTCAGCGGCCTGGTGGGCAGCGACACCACCTCCAGCCTGAGCGGCGTGAGCGCCAGCGTCAGCGGCACCGATGCGGGCAGCTACACCAACTCGGTGACCGCGTCCACCCAGACCAACTACACCGTCACCACCGCAGACGGAACGCTCACGATTTCGGTTCCCACCAGCAGTTCCGTCGGCTCGAGTACGGCAGTGCTGGAGCCGGACTCGATGTCTTTTCCCCTGCCACCACGCGGGCTTTCTGCGGTGCTGATCGAGGCTGATAGCGCCTCCACAGGTGACGGGGACCAGTCCGCGTTTGACTTGCATCAAGCTTCTGGCGGTTAAACAAGCTATCTCGGCATCGGGCCGACGGATACGTCCTTTTGGTGGGGTTTGACGCGCAAAATGCGGCGCACATTCATCCAACTCAGAGGATTAGCCCATGCGACTCTCCCATGTTTTTATCGCCGTCGTTACCTGCGCGCTTCTTGGTATGTCGCTCGGCCATTCGCTGGCCAATGCCCAATCAACGTCTGCTGATGCCCATGTGATTGAGCTGCGCTCGCCCCCGGCGGTCCTGGGCACCGTGCGGCACACGGGCGCATTTGCGCAAGGCGATTCCTTGAACCTGGTGGCCGAGCTCAAGCCGCTGGACCCCAGCCCGATCAAGCGGGTGCAACTCGATACCACCCACAAAATCATTGAGCTCGCGCCGGGCGTGCAGTTCAGCGCCTGGACTTTTGGAGACCAGGTACCCGGCCCGGCCATCCGCGCCCGGGTGGGTGACACGATTCACTTCAGCATGACCAACCGCAGCGACGAGGCCATGCCCGGCGGTTTGATGATGATGGCTGCGCCCATGATGCATTCCATGGACTTCCATGCCGCCATGGTGTCGCCGCAGGACAAGTACCGTTCCATCGCCCCGGGGCAGACGATTGAGTTCGATTTCAAGCTCAACTACCCCGGCATCTTCATGTACCACTGCGGTACGCCAATGATTCTGGAGCACATCGCATCGGGTATGTACGGCGCGCTCATCGTCGAGCCGCGCGAGGGTTACCCGACCAAAGCGGACCGCGAGTACCTCGTGGTGCAAAGCGAGTTTTATGTCAAGCCCGACGCCACCGGACGCAAGGTGGGAGGCGCGCCCTTGTATGTGCTCGACACCGAGCGCCTGCGCGCGTCGCAACCCAATTACACGGTGTTCAACGGCGTCCATAACGGCATGGTGAAAAAGCCGCTGCAAGCCAAGGCGGGCGAGCGGGTGCGCCTGTTTGTGTTGAACGTGGGGCCGAGCAAAACCTCGAGCTTCCACGTGGTCGGGACAATTTTTGACAAGGTCTGGATAGAAGGTAATCCGGCCAACCAGATGCTGGGCATGCAAACGGTGCTGCTGGGCTCGAGCAACAGCGCGATCATGGAAATGATGATTCCCGAGGACGGCTCCTACATCATGGTGGACCACCACTTTGCCAATGCGTCGCAAGGCGCGATCGGCCTGATTTCCACGCTGCCACCCAAAGCGCCGGTGGATATGGAACACAACAATATGGAAGCCAGTGCCACGCCCAAAGATCCGACGGTGGCACAGGCTAAACAAGATTTCGAGAGCAAATGTCTGGCCTGCCACAGCATCGGCCAGGGCAAGAAACTCGGGCCTGATCTGGCCGGTGTCACCACCCGGCGCACCGACGCTTGGCTGACCCGCTGGCTGACATCACCGACCAAGATGCTGAAGACCGATCCGCAGGCCAAAGCCATGCTCAAGGAATACAACAACCTGCCCATGCCCGACCAGGGTTTGAGCAAGGACGAGGTGGCGCGCACGATTGCGTACTTCCATTGGATTGACGCTGCGGCCACCAAGAAATGAGCCGCCCGCGCTATCGCGCTGCTTTATGGTGGCTGGCGGGGCTCGCGGTTCTCAGTTCAGCGGGTTCGGCCTGGGCCTGCGGCCATTGCCTGGAGGACCGCATCGCTTCCGTGTATGACCACGCGCTAGTGGAACGCAGCCAGCAGCAGGGGCGCAAAATCATGTACCTGCGATGGGATGGGCCGGTGGTGCGCGACGCGGCTCTGAAGAGCGCCATGGCCGCTGCGGCGGCCGGCGTTGCCGGAGTCAAGGCCCTTGATGTGCGGGTGGCTTTGGAACCCCCCACGCTGGCCGTTCCCTATGACCCCAGGCGCATGACCGCCGAGGCCTTGGAGCAGGCCTTGGGCCTGCGCTTTCGCCGCATGAAGATGACGGTAGACGCATTACCGGATGTATCTGCAACAAATTAGTGTTAGGCGATTTAACTTGCTAAATTGATCAATCACGCGCGTAAATGTGATTCAATGGGCGCATGAAAACCGATGTCCTCAAGGTGGCTTGTTCCAATTGCAATTTGCGCGAGCTGTGTATGCCGATTGGCCTGGATACGGCCGAAAGCTTGCAGGTCGATAAGCTGGTCGACGGGCGGCGCAAAATTGCCAAAGGCCAGACCCTGTTCCGCAACGGCATGCCTTTTGAGAGCCTGTTTGCGATCCGCTCCGGCGTGTTCAAAACCATCATCCTGCACGAAGACGGCCGCGAGCAAGTCACCGGTTTTCAGATGTCGGGCGAGATCATTGGCTTAGATGGCATCGTCGAAGACAAACACCGCTGTGACTCCGTAGCGTTGGAGGACGCCGAGGTGTGCGTCATCCCCTTTGACAGCATGGAAGACATGTCGCGTGAAATACCTGCGGTGCAGCACCACGTGCACCGCATCATGAGCCGCGAAATCGTGCGCGAAAACTCGGTCATGCTGCTGCTGGGTAACGCACAGGCTGAAGAACGGCTGGCCGCGTTTTTTGTGAACTGGGGCCAGCGTTTGCAGGCACGTGGCTTCTCGGCCACCGAGCTGGTCTTGCGCATGACGCGGCAAGATTTGGGGAACTACTTGGGCCTGAAGATAGAGACCATCAGCCGCACCCTGACCAAGCTGGTCGGGCGCGGCATTCTGTCGGTGGCCGGCCGCGAAATCCACATCCTCGATATGGCAGCCTTGCGCGCTGTGGCCAGCGGCGCAGACGCGCAGTAGCCACTGGCCGGCTGCCGCTTGGCATGGCCGCAGATTCCATGCAGACCCTGAACGCACTCGGATTCGCCCGCGCACTGGCGCGGCAGCCCGATGCCCACAAGGGCGATGCGGGTCGTGTTTTATTGATTGGTGGTGCGCCAACGATGGCGGGCGCGCTGGTGCTGGCGGGGCAGGGCGCTTTGTTCAGCGGCGCGGGTTACACACTCTTGATGATGTTGGACTCCGGGAGCGCCCACCTGGTGGCCTCCCAGCCCGAACTCATGGTCCACGATGCAGCGCAGGCGGACCCGGCACGCGCCATCGCGGACATACGCCCTGATGCGGTCGCGATCGGCCCCGGCTTGGGATGCAGCCCGCAGGCGCTGCAATGGGTGCAGGCGGCTTTGGCTTGGCGTGGCCCGGTGGTGTTGGATGCAGACGCCATCAACCTGGTGGCTGAAAACGGATTTCTCTTGCGTGCGCTGCGGGCGCGCGAATACGCCACCACGCTGACCCCGCACCCCGGTGAGGCCGCGCGTTTGCTGGCCTGCAGCGCCGCCGAGGTGCAGGCCGATCGCGCAGGGGCCATGGACAGGCTGGTGGCGCATACCGGATGCACCGTGGTGCTCAAAGGCCATGGCACGCTGATTGGGTCGCCCGGCCGCGCTACCGAGCAATGCCTCAACGGCAACCCTGGCATGGCCGTGGCCGGTATGGGCGATGTGCTGACGGGCTGCATCGCCGCCCTGGCGGCGCAGGGCGTTCGAGCGGGCCTCGATCTTTGGCAGGCCACCTGCTTGGCGGTGCAGATGCATGCGATTGCAGCAGACGAGTTGGTCGGTGCTGGCGTGGGTCCTATTGGATTGACGCCCAGCGAAGTGGCCCTGCGCATACGCCATGTCATGAATGCGGCTGCGGCGGGCAACTACATAGCGTAAACGCGCTTGATGATCCAAGATACACCGGCATTAGCCGTCATGCCGAATGCGCCGCAGCCAGCCGCCAGCAGCAAAGACTGCGTATCCAAGGCATCAAAGTTCAACACGGCCATCCAGGTCGACGCGTAGATGGCAGCCAATACCAGGGTGATGGCCCCCAGCGCCACGACCAGTGCCATGCGGTTGAAGGGCTTGCCTCCGCGCCACCGCTGCGGGCCGGTGGATGTGGTGTTGAAGATCAGGAAGGCGTTGGCCACTACAAACGCCACCAGCACCATCGCACGGGTGCGCCCTGGCGTGGCGCTGCCCCAGCGCGCGTCTTGCGCCAATGCATAAGCGAGGGCTGCACCCAGAAGTATCAGCACGCCATGCACCAAGGCTTGCAGCATGGCGGGCCGGCCAAACAGCGGCTTGCGGGTGTCGCGTGGCGGTGCCAGCATGGCGCGTGGATCCTCAGGCTCGCCCTCAAACGCCAGCGTGCAGGCCGGGTCGATGATCAGCTCCAGCATGGCGATGTGCAAAGGCAGCAACAGCGGGGGCAGGGCGAACAGCATAGGCACCAGCGCCAGCGCCGCAATCGGCACATGCACCGACAGGATGTAAGCCATGGACATGCGCAGGTTGGCGAACACGCGCCGACCCACCCGTATGCCTTTGACAATCGAGGCAAAGTTGTCATCCACCAACCCCAGCGAGGCGGCGTCGCGCGCCACATCGGTGCCGCGCTTGCCCATGGCGATACCCACATGCGCGGCGCGCAGGGCGGGCGCGTCGTTGACGCCGTCGCCGGTCATGGCGACGATCTCACCAGTTGCCTTGAGCGCCTGCACGATGCGCAGCTTTTGATGCGGTGTGATGCGAGCGCAGACGCTGGTTTGCGCCAATCGCGCCTGCAATGCGGGTAGGTCGAGAGCATCAACTTGGCTGCCGGTCAGAACTTCGCCGGGTGGCATACCGGCCTGGTCCGCGATCACGCGCGCCGTGAGCGGGTAGTCGCCGGTGACCATGATGACCCGTATGCCCGCTTGCCGGCACTGTTCCATGGCCTGCGGAACCTCGTCGCGCAGCGGGTCGGCCAGACCGATCAGCCCCAGCCACGCGAACGAAAAGCCTTCGGCGGAGGCGGGCATTTGCGCGCCATGGTGCGTGGCCTGCGCCACGGCCAAGACCCGCAAGCCCTGAGCAGCCAGTCGGGCCGTCTGCGCTGTCCAAAAGGCGCGGGCGCTGGTGCAAAGCCGGCACAAATCCATGACCGCTTCGGGCGCACCCTTGGTCGCCACCGCCATGTCCGTGTTACCCGGCACGCGCCAGACATGCGTGATCGCCAACAGCGCCGGGCTCAGCGGGTAGGTGTGTGCCAAGTCCCACTGCGGATGCAGGTGCGTGGCAGCCGTCATCCATGCCTTGCCAAAGTCGTGGAACGCCACTTCCATGGGGTCGAAGGGATGGGGCAAGCTGGCCAGGATGGCGTGTTCTGCCAGCGGCTGAAACGCGGCAGACAGCGCGCTGGTGGCCCGGTGGGTGGCTGATTCGACTACCAGCGTATGCACCTGCATGCGGTTGTGGGTGAGCGTGCCGGTCTTGTCGGTGCACAACACTGTGATAGCACCCAGCGTTTCGATGGCGTTGATGCGCCGGGTCAGCACACCTTCTTTGGCCAGGCGGTGCGCGCCCAAGGCCGGAAAAATCGCCAGCACCACCGGGTATTCCTCGGGCAGCATGGTCATGGCCAGCGCAATGCCGGAGAGCAGGGCGGGTAACCACAGCCCGGTGCGCAGCCCCAGCGCCAACACCATGGCCGTGCACAAAACAAAAGCGATACCTGCCATGACCCGCACCAAGCGCGCGGTTTGTTGTTGCAGTGGTGTTGCTTCAGCGTCCAGCCCTGC
>CANIRI010000155.1 GCA_947469815.1 Comamonadaceae bacterium
CAACCTGGTCCGTGAGAACCAGCTCTCCAGCCACGACCTGATCTACCCGGTCTTTGTGACGGAGGGGACGCGTACCCGCTTTCCCGTGGCCTCCATGCCTGGCGTGGAACGGCTGACGCTGGACTACCTGTTGCCAGTCGCAGAAGAATGCCAACGGCTGGAGATTCCGGTTCTGGCCTTGTTTCCGGTGATTGATGCGTCGCTCAAAACCTATGAGGGCACAGAGGCCACCAACCCGGATGGCTTGGTGCCGCGCGTGGTGCGGGCGCTGAAAAAAGAGTTCCCCAACCTGGGCGTGATGACTGATGTGGCGCTGGACCCTTTCACCAGCCACGGCCAGGACGGTATTCCAGACAAGCGCCCCGAGGAAGAGGGATATATCTTGAATGACGAAACCACCCGCATGCTGGTGCAGCAGGCGCTGGTGCAAGCCGAGGCTGGTGTCGACATCGTGGCGCCCAGCGACATGATGGATGGGCGCATCGGGGCGATCCGCCAGGCGCTGGAATCGAAAAATCTGATCCACACCCGCATCATGGCCTACAGCGCCAAATACGCCAGCGCGTTTTACGGCCCTTTCCGCGACGCCGTGGGATCGGCCGGCAACCTGGGTAAAAGCAATAAAAAGTCCTACCAGATGGATCCCGCCAACAGCGACGAGGCCCTGCGCGAAGTGGCCATGGACATTGCCGAAGGCGCGGATATGGTGATGGTCAAACCCGGCATGCCGTATCTGGACGTGGTGCGCCGGGTCAAAGATGCATTTGGCGTTCCCACATTTGCTTACCAGGTATCCGGCGAATACGCCATGCTCAAAGGCGCTGCGGCCAACGGGTGGCTGGACCATGACGCCGTGATGATGGAGAGCCTGTTGGCGTTCAAGCGCGCTGGTGCCGATGGCATCTTGACCTACTTTGCGCTGGAAGCCGCCCGCAAACTCAAGGCCTAAAGCCTAAAGGCCGGGCGGACTATGGGCGATAGCACCTTCGACTACATCATCGTGGGTGCGGGTACGGCCGGTTGTCTGCTGGCCAACCGGCTCAGCGCCGATGCCAGCAAACGCGTGCTGCTGATCGAAGCAGGGCCGAAAGACGACTACCACTGGATCCATATCCCGGTGGGCTATCTGTACTGCATTGGCAACCCGCGCACCGACTGGCGTTTCACCACCGAGCCACAAGCGGGCCTCAATGGCCGCAGCCTGATTTACCCGCGCGGCAAAACCCTGGGCGGCTGCAGCAGCATCAACGGCATGATTTACATGCGCGGCCAGGCCCGCGACTATGACAACTGGGCCAGCTTGCTCGGTGACACCTGCTGGAACTGGGACAACAGCCTGCCCTACTTCAAGCTGCATGAGGACCACCACCTCGGAGCCTCACCCGTACACGGAGCCAAAAAATCCATCCCTGATGCGCTGACTGAGCCGCATAGCCCGTACCACCAGCTCCTCAAAAAGCGCCAAGCGGGTGGTGAATGGCGGGTGGACAAGCAACGACTGCGCTGGGATGTGCTGGAGGCATTTGCCCAAGCGGCGGTGCAGGCGGGCATTCCGGCCAGCACCGATTTCAATACCGGAGATAACCACGGCGTGGGCTACTTTGAGGTCAACCAGAAGAAGGGTTGGCGCTGGAACACCGCCAAGGCGTTTTTGCGCCCGACCTGTTACGGGCGGCCCAATTTTGAGCTGTGGACCGGCGCCCAGGTGACCCGACTGCTGATTGAGCCAGCCAGCGCGCAGACTCCCATGCGCTGCACCGGCGTACAGGTGTGGAACGGGCGCGAAATGGTGCAGGCGCACGCCCGCGCCGAGGTCATCCTGAGCGCAGGCAGTGTGGCCACGCCGCAGATCTTGCAACTCTCCGGGCTGGGGCCTGCCGCCTTATTGCAGTCCAAAGGCGTTGCGGTGCTCAAAGACATTCCCGGTATAGGCCAAAACCTGCAAGATCACCTGCAAATCCGGGCGGTGTTCAAGGTGCAGAACACGGTCACGCTCAATACCCTGGCGAACTCCTTATGGAGCAAAGCCGCTATGGGACTGGAATACCTGTGGAGCCGCTCAGGACCGCTGAGCATGGCGCCGAGCCAACTGGGGGCATTCACCCGCAGCGACCCGGCCAAGCCCTACCCGAATATCCAGTACCACGTGCAGCCGCTCAGCCTGGACGCATTCGGCTCGCCGCTGCACACCTTCAACGCGATCACGGCCAGTGTGTGCAACCTCAACCCCACCAGCCGGGGCAGCGTCGCGATCAAAACACCGGATTTCGCCGATGCCCCCGCCATTGCTCCCAACTACCTCAGCACAGATGCCGACCGCAAAGTGGCGGCCGACTCCCTGCGGGTCACGCGCAACATCATCAGCCAGGACGCGCTGAAACGCTTCACGCCGGTGGAATACAAACCCGGGGTCCAGTACCAAACCGATGCGGAGTTAGCGCAATTGGCCGGCGACATCGCCAGCACGATTTTTCACCCGGTCGGCACCACCAAAATGGGGCGCAGCGACGATCCCATGGCGGTGGTGGACGCCCGGCTGCGCGTTTTTGGCGTCAGTGGCCTGCGTATCGTCGATGCGGGGGTTATGCCGGTGATTACCAGCGGCAACACCAACTCCCCCACGCTGATGATTGCCGAAAAGGCGGCCCAGTGGATTGCCGAGGATGGACTGCGATCTACGGGAAACACCTGATACCGAGGGCGTTTGGCGCGCACTACATTAGTGCGCATGAGACGTTTGCTTTGGTGCCTTTGCGGCGCAAGAAGTGATCCGAGGAGACTAAAAAATATGAAAAAGCCCCGCTGATGCGGGGCTTTTTCATTGCGCAACCGGCGATGCGCCCGACCGGGGTGGGGGCCACACCACATCAGCCACATTGCGGGGGACGCCGATCGGTGCCGAGGCCTGCCCTTTGCTGACGGCCTCCATGTCCTGCTCATTCGGGTATTTGCCCAAAAGCCAGTAATCCAACACACGCCGGGCAATGGGCGCGGCATGCTCGGCCCCGAAACCGGCGTTTTCCACCACCATCGCCAGGGCAATCGTGGGCTTGTCGGCCGGGGCATAGGCGATATAGAGCGCGTGATCGCGCAGGTGTTCAGCGATCCTGCCGGAATCGTATTTTTCGTTCTGGCCGATACCCACCGCCTGCGCCGTTCCGGTCTTGCCGGCGCTGGCATAAGCGGCACCGGCAAATGCGCGGGCCGAAGTGCCCGCAATGGTCACGCCCACCATCGCCTCGCGGATCACATCGATGTGGGCCGGGGACAAGCCCAGATTCACCGGCTGGGCGACTTGGCTCGCGGTTTTGGTGCCGCTGACCGCATCCACCGTGGCGCTGACCAGGCGCGGCGGGTAGCGCACTCCATTGTTCGCGACCGTCGCTGTGGCTTGCGCCAGTTGCAACATGGTGAAGGCGTTGTAACCCTGCCCGATGCCCAGGGAAATCGTCTCGCCTGGGTACCATTTTTGCTGCTCCGGTTTGCGGTAGGCGCGGCGCTTCCAATCGGTGGAGGGCAACAGACCGCGCGCCTCGCCCAGGATGTCGATGCCCGTGAAATCACCAAACCCGAGACGGTGCATCTGCTCGTAAATGGTGTCCACGCCCATCTCATTGGCCAGGGTGTAGTAGTAGGTATCACACGAGGCGACGATAGACAGGTACATATTCACCCGCCCATGTCCACCCTCTTTGTCATCCCTAAAGCGGTGGTTGCCGAACATGAAATACCCTGGATCGGAGACCGCATAGTCGGGAGAGCGTTTGTTGGTCTCCAAAGCCGCCAGAGCCATGAAGGGCTTGTAAGTGGAGCCCGGTGGGTAGGTCCCGCGCAATGCGCGGTTGAGCAGCGGTTTGTCGGGCGAGAGGTTGAGCTGCTGCCAGTTCTCCACGTCAATACCGTCGACAAACATATTGGGGTCGAATGTGGGCTTGCTCACAAACGCCAGCACCTCGCCGCTGCGCGGGTCCATCGCAACAAACGCGCCGCGTCGCTGCCCGTACATCTGTTCCACCAAATGCTGCAGCTTGATGTCCAGCGAGAGCACCACGGTGTCGCCCGGCGTGGCGGGGTTGCTCGACAGCCGCCGCACCGCGCGCCCGCCGGCAGAGGTCTCCACCTGCTGCATGCCGGTTGTGCCGTGGAGCTGGCGCTCGTAACTTTGCTCCACACCGAGCTTGCCTATGTATTCCGTACCCCGGTAATTGGCCGGGTCATCCGCCTGCTCAATCGCTTCTTTTTCGGCTTGGTTGATGCGCCCGATGTAGCCGATCACGTGGCTGGCCAGTTCGCCGTAGGGGTAATTGCGAAACAGACGCGCCTTGATTTCCACATCCGGAAAACGGAATCTTTGTGTCGCAAAACGGGCCACCTCCGCATCAGAAAGCCGGCTGCGGATGGGCAGGGACTCAAAACTGCGGGACTCTTCCATCAGCTTTTTGAAGCGACGCCGGTCGCGCGCGCTGATATCCACCACCTTGGACAGGGCCTCTATCGTTTGCTCGAGGTCGGCGCTTTTTGATGGGGTTATCTCCAAGGTATATGCGGAATAGTTGGACGCCAGCACCACCCCGTTGCGATCCAGAATCAGGCCGCGGTTGGGAACGACGGGAACACTCGCGGTGCGGTTGCTCTCGGCCTGCGCCAGCAGGTCCTCATGGCGCCAAATTTGCAAATAGGCTAGACGCAGCAAGAGCAGAAAAAAACAGACTGCCACCACCACCGTGAATACAAAAATGCGGTGCCGGAAGCGCTGCAGCTCCGCGTCAATATTGCGCAGCTGCGTCATAGTGGGCGCGCCGCCCCCAGCTCAAATGGGCCGGGTCGCATCGGGATTGGGTGCGCGGTGCTGGGGCGCAAACAAAAGCAGGCTCACCAAAGGCCACAGCAAGGACTGCAACACCGGAGCCAAAACCAGGCCCCAGCCGGGTGAAGCACCGCCAGCGAGCAGACGCAGCGCCCATGCCACCAAGTGGGCCAACACAAAGAGGGGGAGCAATTGCAAGGCTTGCCCGCGCAGTCCAAACCAGAGCATGCGGCGGTGGATGGTGGTCGCAAAATAGCTCAGGATGATGTAGGCCAAAGCATGTTGGCCCATCAGGCTGCCTTGGTGCACATCCATGAGTAGCCCGAAGATAAATGCCGCGCCTATTCCCACCCGGTTGGTCTGGTGCACGGTCCAAAAAATCAGCACGATGGCCAGCAGATCGGGAGCCCAGGATGCACGGCCCAGCAGCGCCATGTTCAAAAATATGTTGAGAAAAAATGCCAGCGCCAAGCTGCCCCAAATGAAAGCCGGCCGGGCCGGTAGCAGCAGACGCTGCCCCACCGGCATGATCATCTTCTGCTCCGTGTATGAGGCGGGCTGACCGGAGCCTCGGGACGGGGCGGCAGGTCGTCGGTCAGCATGTCCAGCACCAACACATGCCCGGCACCCGCAACCAGTGCGACCGGCACGCAGTAAATCTGGGCAAAAACGGCATTCACCTGGCGGTCTACTTTTTCCACGCGCGCCACCGGTATTCCAGCAGGGTACACGCCGTCTACACCACTGGTGGTCAGCAAATCACCCTCTTCCACATCGGCATTGGCGGCCATGAAGCGCAGCTCCATGGCATCGGCGTGGCTGGACGTGTCGCCATACACAACGCCGCGCGCGCCGGTGCGCACGTTCAATACGGGCGTGGCGTGCTCGCGGTCGGTAATCAGCGTGACCTCGCTGCTCAACAGAAACACCCGGGTCACTTGTCCTAGCACGCCTTTCTCGTCAATCACAGGCGCGCCCAACTTCACGTCGTGGGCCTGCCCCCGGTCGATCACGACCTTGCGGGTGAAGGGATCTGCCGCGTCGTACAGAACCTGGGCCGCTGTTCCGGATACCGCCAGCGTCGGGCGCAGCTCGAGCAATGCGCGTAACCGGCGGTTTTCCAACTCCAACTGTTCCACCTGGTAAGCGCGGGCCGATTGCTGCCGCAGTTTCTCCACCAGCCCGGTATGCACCGCGTCGGCCGACTGCACTTTGTCGATGAAATCCCCCGCCTCCCCAGCAATCAGCCCAGGGCGCTGCGCCAGCCACTGCATGGGAAATAG
>CANIRI010000156.1 GCA_947469815.1 Comamonadaceae bacterium
ATGTCTTCGGGCTCGTATTGCTGGCCGACGCTGGAGTAAATGCCCACCTGTTTGAACAGATTGGCCATGCCGAAGGTGCGCGCCTCGTCCGCCACGATGGGCACCACGCGCGGCCCGAGCACCGGGTCTTTGAGCAACTGCCCCAGCATGCGCACAAAGGCCATGGTGGTCGACATCTCTTTGCCATCGGCCTGCAGCGCGAAGCCTGCGTAACTCTGCAACACGGGCACCGCAAGCGGCGCGCAGGTGGTGTAGCGGCGCGGCAGATAACCGCCAAGGGCTTCGCGCCTGGCGTGCAGGTAGTGCATTTCGGCGCTGTCATCGGCGGGTTTGAAAAAGTCCAGCTCGGTGGCCTGCTGGTCGCTCAAGGGCAGGTCGAAGCGGTTGCGAAAGGCAAGCAGGGCGGCCTCGTCGAGTTTTTTCTGGCTGTGCGTGGTCATCTTGCCCTGACCGGCCTGGCCCATGCCGTAGCCCTTTTTGGTGTGCGCCAGGATTACAGTGGGTTGGCCGCTGTGGCTGGCGGCCGCAGCGTAGGCGGCATGGATCTTCACCAGGTCATGGCCGCCGCGCTTGAGGCGGTCAATTTGCGCATCCGTCAAGCCCTGCGCCAGGGCTGCGAGTTCGGGGTTCTGGCCAAAGAAATTCTCGCGGTTGAAGCGCCCGTCTTTGGCGGCAAAGGTTTGCATCTGGCCGTCCACCGTGTTTGCAAACGCCCGTACCAGCGCGCCGCTGGTGTCGCGGGCAAAGAGGCCGTCCCAGTCGCTGCCCCAGATCAGTTTGATGACGTTCCAGCCGGCCCCGCGAAACAGCTTTTCCAGCTCGTCAATGATGCGGCCGTTGCCCCGCACCGGCCCGTCCAGGCGTTGCAGGTTGCAGTTGATAACCCACACCAGGTTATCCAGGCCTTCGCGCGCGGCCAGGGTGAGGGCGCTCATGCTTTCGGGCTCGTCCATCTCGCCGTCACCGAATACGCCCCAGACTTTGCGGCTGGCGCAGTCCAGCAGGGTGCGGTGCGTGAGGTAGCGCATAAAGCGGGCGTGGTAAATCGAGCTGATGGGGCCCAGACCCATGGAGCCGGTGGGGAATTGCCAGAAGTCGGGCATCAGCCACGGGTGCGGGTAGCTGGAGAGGCCGCGCGCGCCCGCGCGGGGTGCTTTGAGCTCCTGGCGGTAGAGCGCCAGGTCCTGTGCGCTCAGATGGCCTTCCAAAAACGCCCGCGCATACACCCCGGGCGCGCTGTGCGGCTGAAAGAAGACCAAGTCACCGAGTTGCCCATCCGTGCGACCCCGGAAAAAATGGTTGAAGCCGACCTCGAACAAATCTGCCGCGCTGGCATAGCTGGCGATGTGACCGCCCAATTCACCATAGGCCGAGTTCGCGCGCGCCACCATGGCCAGCGCATTCCAGCGCATCAGCGAGGCGAGTTTTTCCTCAATGGCCAGATCGCCGGGAAAGGACTGCTGCTCGTACACCGGAACGGTGTTGACATAGGGCGTGACCAGTTCGGGTGACCAGTCGATCTGCGTTTGGTGCGCCAGTGCCACCAGTTGGTCCAGTAAAAAGCGCGCCCGCGCCGGGCCGTGCACGCTGACGATGTCGGCAAAGGCATCTCGCCATTCGGCAGTTTCGGTGGGGTCGGCGTCCGCGATTCGTTGCAGCATGGGAGGCGGAAGGTGTGGTTGGATCAGGCCTCAATATAGGCAGACAGGCCCGGCATGTGCTGTTTTTTTGTGACACCAAAAGGCTTGGTAGGAGCATAAAATTACCGTAAATTCGTAAATGGAAGGTTTTTATGCTTTTGGACAGCTTGGATTACAAAATATTGGCGCAACTCCAGGAAGACAGTTCTCTGACCAATGTGGAGCTGGCCCGGCGCGTGCATTTATCGCCCTCGCCCTGCCTGAACCGGGTCAAGGCGCTGGAGGCGGGCGGTGTGATCCAGCGCTACGTGGCGCTAACCCAGCCGCAGGCGCTGGGCCTCGGGCTGAACGTGTTTATTTCCATCAGCCTGAAGGAGCAGTCCAAAGCCGCGCTGGCCGAGTTTGAGCGCCGTATTGCCGAGCACGACGAGGTGATGGAGTGCTACCTGATGACGGGTGACTCCGACTACCTGATCCGGGTGGCGATCGCCGACATGGGCGCGCTGGAGAAGTTTATTTTGGAGCAGCTTACACCCATACCCGGTGTCGAAAAAATCCGCAGCAGCTTTGCCCTCAAACAGGTGCGCTACAAGACGGCGCTGCCGCTGGGCAAAGGTAGTGCGGCGTCCCAGCCGCCATGACTACGGCGGCTGGTCGATGCCGGCCGGGGCGATATGGGCTGCCAACCAACGCGCCAGGTGGACAGCTTTGCGCTGGGCGCGGTCCTGGATTTGGTGCCGGCAACTGTTGCTATCGGCCAGCACCCATGCATCGGGCTGCTGGCCGCTTGCCCATTCCGCGTTCTGACCATGCGGACGTGGCCGCCGATATGGCTCTCGGGATGTTTGACGATTTGGCGGATTTCAACAGGGAGCAACAAATGCAATTTGAGATCCGCATTGGCCTGAATTCCGGCCCGTTAGTAGCAGGTATTATTAGTTTTGCTAAGTTTTCTTATGATTTGTGGTGCGTGCATCGTCGATCCATTTGGGAACTTACTTGCGGGGCCGCTTTGGGATCAAGGGGGGGTTGTCACTGCAGAAATTGATCTTAGTCAAATTCCAAAGGCGCAGTACGATTTTGACCCGGTAGGGCATTACAGTAGGCCAGATTTTTTTTCTCTAATGGTTGACAAGTCCGAAAAATTGTCAGTACGCTGCGATCATGGGAGTTGTAACAGGCCATGAATTCATCACAAGATTAAGCAATGGGAAAGCCACCGATTAACTCGCATGAAGATGAGGATGATTGGCGTCCCAAAAATGTCATGGAACCAAGTACGACTTTTCGTCACAGGGTTCCGATCAACAATCTGAATACAAAAATTACGCCAAATTCGGATGTCTTTGTACTCGCGCATTTTGGCATTCCACGTATCGCATTGAATGACTGGCGCCTTCATTTTTCTGGAATGTTTGATTGCCCTCGGACGATGACGATAGACGATATTCGTGCGTTTCCTAAGCATCAAATTGAGTCCTATATAAAATGTGCGGGCTTTCCGGATGATCATCGGATAGCAACGAGAAACGCTTCCAATGCCCTCTGGGGGGGTGCTCTCCTCACAGATGTCATGCGTGCAGTTGGTCTTTCACCTGAAGCAGATTTTCTTTGGTTCTACGCGCCAGATCACGGCTCCTACGGTAAGTGGAGTGCAGATCGCTATTTGAAAGATGTAAGCGTTAAGCGTTTAAGTGTGGCCGATATATTGCTCGCGTACGAGGTCAACAATGAGCCATTACCAGCAGAGCACGGCTTTCCTCTTCGGGTTTTCATACCCGGGTACTACGGAACAAATTCCGTTAAGTGGCTTTGCAGAATTGATGCTGCAAAAGTGAGAGCTCCTGACATTTTCACTAATGAACTTTACAATGATCCAGTCTTTGAAGAGGGAAAGCAAACATTAGAAACTAGCCCAGTTTGGGGCGTTGCTCCAGAAGCATTGATCGTTGCACCAGAAAATGGTGCAACGATCTTGCGGGGCAACATCGCAGTTTCTGGATGGTGTTGGGGCGAACATGAGATCGTGGAAGTGCAGTTGAGTTTGGATCACGGTCAAAATTGGATTTCTACGGCTCCAGAGTTTCGCATTCAGAACTCGTGGCAAGCATTCACTTTTCGAGTCCACGTCGATACGCCGGGCAATTTAGACTTGTTGGTTCGTGCTATCGATGAACTAGGTCAAACGCAATCTGCGCAAGAGGCTCGAAACTCAATTCATCGAATTGAGATAAACGTGGCATAGATAGCAATTCGGCAAAAGACTCTGAGGATGACAACACGCTGAAAACAGGAGACACAAAAATGAGCAATTGGGTTCGATTCACGCACCAGGCAGCCGAAGGTTTCGGCAGAGTGCAAAGTAACGAGATAGTCGTTCACTCCGGGAATATGTTCGACAACCCGGCTCCCACCGGTCAGACGATCCCGCTGGAACACGTTCAGCTATTGCCGCCCTGCCATCCGTCAAAAATGGTCTGCCTGTGGAACAACTTCCACCAACTGGCGAAGAAAAACAACTTCCCGGTTCCCTTGGTACCCCTGTACTTCATCAAAACCTCTAACGCCTACCACCCGCACGGCCAGCCCGTGCTGCGGCCCCAGGGCTATGCCGGGCGCATCGTGTATGAGGGGGAACTCGGCATCGTGATCGGCAAACCGTGCGCCAACATTGACGAATCGCAGGCGCCTGGTTACATCTTCGGCTACACCTGCGTCAACGACATCACGGCGGTCGACCTGCTCAAAGAAAACTCCAGTTTCGACCAGTGGACCCGGGCCAAGAGCTTTGACACCTTCGGCCCCTTCGGCCCGACCATTGCCACCGGCATAGACCCCATGCAGCTGCGGGTGCAGACCTTCATCAACGGCCAGGAAAAGCAGAACTATCCCGTAGACGACATGTTTTTCTCGCCGCGCAGGCTGGTCGCCATGTTGTCGCAGTACATGACGCTGATGCCCGGCGACCTGATTTCCTGCGGCACCTCGCTGGGTGCGGGACCCATGCCGGACGCCAGCAACTACATGGAAGTCGTTATTGAGGGTGTGGGGCGCCTGAGCAACCGCTTCGACCAGGTTCTGCCCAGCCCCTATTTGCTCAAAACCGCGCCGGCGCCCATGCGGGTCTGCGTGGTCGGTGCCGGGGCGATTGGCGGGCTGCTGGCAGCCAAACTGGCGCTTGCCGGTAACGCCGTGACTGTGGTCGACCAGGGCGCGCATCTGGAAGCCATTCGGCGCGACGGCCTGACCCTGGAGTGGCACGACGGCACGGTCGACGTAGTTCCGGTGACCGCCTGCGCCTCGGTCACCGAGGCCGGCAAACAAGATCTGGTGATTCTGGCGCTCAAGGCGCATTTTCTGGACCGGGTTGCGGCGGACCTGGACGCCGTCATGGAGCCTGACACCATAGTCATGACGGTGCAGAACGGCCTGCCGTGGTGGTATTTCCAGAAACTGGGCGGCGAATACGAGGGCCACCGCCTGCGCAGCCTGGACCCGCAGGGCCTGCTAACCCAGAAAATAGCCAGCAACCGGATTCTGGGCTGTGTGGTCTATCCGGCGGCCAGCGTGCCGCGCCCCGGCGTGATTGCCCATGTCGAGGGCGACCGCTTCCCGCTGGGTGAACTCGACGGCAGCATCAGCGAGCGGGCCCAGCGCATGCACGACGTGCTGGTCCACGCGGGACTGAAATCACGGGTGCTAAAAGACATCCGCTCCGAAATCTGGCTCAAGGCCTGGGGTAATTTGTCGTTCAACCCGATCAGCGCCCTATCCCACGCCACCTTGGCTGAGATCTGCCAGTTCCCCGAGACCCGGCAACTCGCCGCCACCATGATGGAAGAGGCCCAGAACATTGCCAAGAAGTTGGGGGTGACGTTCCGCGTTAGCATCGACAAACGCATCGCCGGGGCGCTAGAGGTGGGCGCGCACAAAACCTCGATGCTGCAGGACGTGGAGGCGGGGCGTTCGCTGGAGACCGAGGCTTTGATCGGCTCGGTGCTGGAGATGTCCCGCCTGACCCACACCCCGGCACCGGCCATCGAGGCGGTGTACGCCTCGGTTAAGCTGCTCAACCAAATCATGCAGAACCAGGGCGCGGGCGTGCAACTCGGGAGCAAGCCGGCCTGAAGCGCACACAAGGACACCGATGCTTGTCAAACAAATATGGACCGGCAACGCCCGCGCCCCAACTCCTGGTTCCAGAGGCCCCGGCCGAACCTGCCCGCCAGCTACTGACCGAAAAAATGCTCGCTGAACGTTGGGTGTGTTCAGTCGCACGCCTTCAGCGCTGGCGCACCGTCGGCGAGGGCCCGCAGTACTTGAAGATCGTGGGGAAAGTTTTGTACCGGCTCAAAGACATTGAGGCCTATGAAG
>CANIRI010000157.1 GCA_947469815.1 Comamonadaceae bacterium
GTTAGCCTCCAGACCCATCATGTTTTGCGCCAGCGAATTGGGCTGCACACCTTCAATTTTCAGGCTGGATACATCGCCGGTTTTACCGGACAGGGTGCTGAATGTCTTGTTCACCGAATCGTAAGTCACTTCCATGCCGTAGCGCTGGTCGGACAAAGCACGCATGGCAACCCCATTCGGGATGACAGGCGTAATCGGGCCCACGTTGGGGCCAGGGTAATGCCCATCCACCAGGGTGACCGCCGTTTGCGTGAGGCCGAACAAGGGGTTCTTGAGGTTCACGTTCGGGCCGCTGTCAGCGGTCTTCAGTTTCAAAGTATTGGCTCCATCGGTGAACTTGAACTGCGAAGAGGAGTAGTCATAACTTACAAGGATTGTTTTACCTTTAGCTTTAAGTTGCGTTTGGATGGCGTCCACCATTTGGTCAATCGTGACTTTTTTCTCGTTGTACACCGGCTTGCCAAAGTCATCCACCTGGATAGTGCCGTCTGCGTTCTTGGTCACACCTAGCCCAGGGGTGACGCCCGGCTTCAAGACAATGTCAAGAGGGTATTCCGTCACCACGCCGGTCTTAGGGTCTGTGTAGTTGTCATTGCTGGTGCTGATCTGAAAAGTCTGGTTTTCGGTACTACTCAGGTCAAAGTAGCTCTGGCCGCCAAAGTCTTTGTTCAGCGTGTTGGTGATGGCCAACGCCAACTCCGATCCATTGACCTTTGTCTCGCTCGTAGCGAGGTACCCCATGTCCAAAGTAATCGGATTACCCGATCCGTCCACATCAATATCGAACAGATGGCTCAAGCCCGCTTGTACGCTGTCGTAAAAGCCGTCTTGGTTGGTAGACGTTTTCATGCCATCCGCGGCGGCAATCGCGACCTTGGTGATCGCTGCTTTTTGAACAGCAGTAAGGTCTGCGCTGGTAATACCCAGAGCGGTCTTCGCAGCGGCAATACCTTGGGTAACCGCGTTGTCATAGGCAATCACGGCTGCGGTCGCCTTACGCGTTGCAGCAGCAATTTGGGCCTTGGTGGCACCAACACCCAAAGTCTCGGGTGAGATCGCACTCGCGACTGCAGCAGCAATTTTTTCCTTGGTGGCGGTGTATCCATCAGTTCCGTACTTAGCAGAAAACGCGGTGTCAAAGGCCAGACGCGCCGCTGCAACCTTGTCGGCAACTTTACGGTCATCTTCGGAGAGGTTCGCCGTATTCATCATGTAGGCATTGAGCTCCGACGCATACTTATCGGACTGATCGGAGCTTGGATAGCCTTTGTTCTGGGCCGTGGCTGTGGAAATCGTGTCCACAAAGGTGGTGGAACCCATCAGCGCGACAGCTCCAGCTGAATCGAGCACAGTTTGTATTTTGGCGTCGGCCAAAGCGGTTTCAGCCAAGCCAACATTTGTATTAAATGTGCCTGCAGCCGTAATGCCCAATGCAATAGTGGCGGAACTCGCCCCACTAGCAACACCAGCGGCTATAGCCGTTGCTGAAGCCGCCGCCGCCGCCGCCGCCGCTTTAAATGTCGTAAAGGCAGTCTTGAAATCCGTGGTTGTCGTCAAACCGGTTAAATCGATGTCTGCAATAGCCGTCAACTTGGTCTTTGCGTTGTTGAGCGCCGTCAGGTATGTAAGCTTCTGCGCATCGGTCGGGGTGCTTATGGCGGTGTATGTCACCGCCGCGGCTTGGGCCGCGTCAATAGAGGCCTGCGCTGCATTGATCTTTGCCTGATTGGCCTGCGTGAGCACGGAAACAAATGGGGCATAGCTGGCGGCATAACCTGTTGTTGAAGTAACGGTGGCGCTGGCAAGAGCAGCAGCAGGCGTACCAGTGGCTTTAGCCGCGGTCAAGGATGCTGTGTTGGCATCAGTGTTCTTCGCAGCAAAGTTCACTCCGTTGCTGAAGTCGAAGCTGGCGGTGCTAACTGACTTACCGGTGACAGTGGCGGGCACCGAATTGCGCTTGTCAGTCAGCTCATTCAATGAGAACAACTGCGTTTTGGCCGTGGTCAACTCGTCTTTGACTTGGGCGTAGGGTGCCAATTGACCATACTGGTTAACGTAGAGCTTTTGCCCGTTGCTGTCGGTGGCCTGTTGCAGCGAAGCGTTGACCGCGTTGTCACCCACATACACCTGGGTCTGCCAGGTGTTGGTCGGGCTGATTGAGTCCGCGTTTTTGGTCTTGACGTAGTACACCGTGGCGAGGTAGCCGTTACCACCGGCGTCATACACGGTGAACGCTGTGCTCTTGTTGTAGGTGGCAGGGTTGGTACGGTTGAACGCCGTAGAGATAACCGGTGCGTCGGAGGGGAAGTTCAGGCCCAAGGACACAGCAGAGGTTTGCTTGGCCTCGCCGGATGTCTTTTGCGGAATGGTCAAGACCACGCGGTCGTTGACGTTGGCGCTACCGGTCGAGTCAACCGTCGCCGCCATCAAACGCTGTCCGGCCGAGTTCACCACGTTGTACTGCTCGTTCAGCAGGAAGGAGCCGTTACGGGTGTAGGTTTCTTGCAGTCCGTCAGCAGAACGCATGGGGAAGAAGCCGTCACCGGTGATAGCCAGGTCCAGCGCGTTCGATGAGAACGAAATATTGCCCTGTCCGAATTCCTGGCTCACCTGTTTCAGCGACACGCCCTGGCCCACCGTACTGGAGGCTTTCTGCAGTGGCGAGGTGGCAAAAATGTCGCCGAAGTCGGCACGCGAGCGCTTGAAGCCGGTGGTACCCACGTTGGCAATGTTGTTCGATGTCACGCCCAACATGGCAGTGGCTGCGTTCAATCCGGTAAGCGAGGTATAAAAAGACATGGTGCGTTACTCCGTTGTGTGCGAGGAGGTGTGAAAAATAATTAACCGTAAATCTTGGTGACGTCAGACAACATGATGGTCTTGCCCCCGGTGACCTGCAGGGTGATGGATTTGTCCGAGTTCTGGCTCACGCCCAAAACGCTCACCATGGTGCTGACGACTGGCGTGGTGTTTTTGCCTTGGACCACGGCGTTGGCGACAAAGCGGTAGTTGCCCGTTGGCAGCGCGTTGCCTGTGTCGTCTTGGCCGCTCCAAGAAAAGAGCATGTCACCCGCAGTTTGCGGGCCTGCGGTTTGGGTGCTGACCAGTTTGCCGGCGCTGTCGAAGACCTGCAAGGTGAGGCCCTCTGCGCCCTGGGGCAAGCCGATGGTGGCGTTAACAGTCTGACCACTTACCAACTGCGCAGGACCACCCGCAACCGACACGCTTTTGCCAATCAGATTGGCGCTACCGGTGATTTGGTTGCTGGCCAAACTGGCGGCCAAAGCCCCCAGGCTGGTGGACATATTGGTGGTGGCTTCGAGCTGCGAGAACTGCGCCAGCTGCGCGACAAAGGCCTCGTTTTTCACGGGGTCTGTCGGATCCTGGTTATTCAGTTGTGTCGTGAACAAGCGCAAAAAGTCCGACTGCCCCATACCGGCCTGGCCGGTGGTCGAGGTCAGCGCAGCCTGGGCCGCGCCGGCGGTGGTTTTGACATTGGTCGGGACCTTGTTGGCCCAATCCGCGTTGGCTGCGGCGCTGGCAGTTCCGATGGCTAGTGCAGACATGGTGTTGATTCAGGTTGGTTGTAATGGGCGCTACGCATCAGGCTTTGATGATGTCCAGCGTGCGCATGGTGAGTTGGCGGGCGGTATTCACCACCTCCACGTTATTCTGGTAGGAGCGGGCAGCGGCCATCATGTCCACCATCTCGGTCATCTCGTTCACGTTGGACATATAGACGTAGCCGTCTTTGTCTGCAGCCGGATTACCGGGGTCAGACTGGCGGGAAATGGGCTTGGGATCGTCCACGATTTGCGTGACCCTGACCCCGCCTTTGGCAGTCTGGTCTTGGCCACCCATCTGGCCCTCCAGGATGGTCTTGAACACAGCGCGCTTGCCGCGAAACGCCTCTTGTTCGGTTCCGGCCACGGTTCCACCGTTGGCCAAGTTGGATGCGGTGGCATTCATGCGCACGGTTTGCGCGTTGAGCGCGGAGCCGGCGATGCCAAAAATATTGTCTAAAGCCATGTTTATTCTCCGCGCAGCGCTTTGCGGATTCCGCCAATGCGGCTCTCCAAAATGCTCAATGTGGTTTGGTAATCGGCGGCGTATTGGCCGTACTTGGCCTGCTCAACCGGCAGTTCAACGGTGTTACCGTCAAATGAGGTGTTGTACGGGACGCGGTACTTCAATCCGTTACGGCCGTCTTCCGGGGCCTGGGTGGTGTGGCCGGGCCTGGTCGTTTGCAGGTTGCTGTCTTGCGCGCCTTGCAGTAACTGGCGGAAGTCCAGGTCTTGCGCCTTGTAGTGCGGGGTGTCGGCGTTGGCGATGTTTTTGGCGAGGATTTCCATACGCTGGCCGCGAAGAGCCAGCGCACGCGAGGGGGCGTCAAAGGTCTTATCAATCATGTTCATCTGGAAGACTCCTCAGGGCATCGCTATTTTTCGCCGGTATACCGACACTTCAGGCCACGGTCTGCGGTCCTTGGGGGAATATCCTCAAATTACGTGCCATATGAAGTTTCTGCATGTCTCACTCTCAAGTTCCCGCCGCTCGTACCGAATCGATGGTGCGAAACTGCAGATATGCGGCAAGAGCTTGCCGCAGCCAGCATCCGGCTCCAGCTTTAGTTGGCCTGGGTTTCGGCGTACGCACCCGCGGCCTGTGTGCCGCTGCGCATGCGGGAAGGGACCATCTCGCGCAACCGCGCTGCCGCGTTTTGCAGCAGCCCGAAGCGGATAGATTGGCGGGTGATGGGGTTGTCGGTATCGCCACCCACGTGCAGGTCGCGGGCTTGCGCGCCGGGAATGTTCAGTGGGCGTGTGGCCGAATTCTCGGCACGCGACGCCGGGTTGAGCACCGACAGGTACAAATCCTCCAACCCCGCCGGACCCTTGTTTTTAAGTCCGACTTCGTCAAAATATTTGCCCACCAGGTCGAGCTGCGAATGCACGCTCAGGTTCAGAATGGCTTTGGGGTTCTTGGCATACCCGGCCGTGGCTGCTCCGCGCGCGGGGCCGTCGCAGAATTGGATGATTCCGTGGCAACGTTCGTTGCTGGCGCGCGGATTCATGCCGTCGCTCTCCATCAGGGTCATGCGGGCGAAGTCGTCGGGCAAGAAGTTGTGCTCCTTGGACAATCCCAAAATTTTGTCGTACACCGCCGCCCGATCCTGGGGCGGGATAAAACCTTTGGCCACCGCACGATCCAAGGTTTTTTGTAAAACCGGGTTCTTTATAGAGTCAGGAACAGCTGAAACCGTGGCCGGAATCAACTTTCCGTTGGGCGCGACCGCGTTGTTGCTGGCCACATGGGGAAAGCGCGGCAGGCTGCGAAGCGCGACCAACTCGGGGTTTGCTGCAGGTTGAACCGCCCTGGACGGTAGAGGGGCAAGCCGCTGCAAGGCCAGCTGAGCCGGCACATTGGCGACCTCGGCCGGCTTGAATGGGGCGGCGACACCAGTCTGGGCAATCTGCTCGCTTAAGGCCCGCATGTCCAGCTGCTGACCAACAAAAATACGGTCGGGATTGTCAATCCGGTTGGCCTTGGCCAGCTGCTGGGCCAGCCGGTGGGCTTGGGAACCTTCGAGCTTGACGCCCATCGCGCCGGCTTGTTCTTGCACGATGCCAGTCAGGGTGTCGCCCGCAGCGATGGTCCGACTGAGCGCCGCACCCACTACCGGGGCTGAACCCGCGCTTTGAGCAGTTTGCAAAGCCTGGGCAAACGCGGCGCCGGGCTGACCGGCTGCATCAAGAACCCGATTAACCGTGGGACGCCCAAACCGCGCGGGCCCTCCCAGCGAATTCAGGCTGCCTGCTGGTTTGGGCTGGAAATCGGTAGCTTGCATGGCGTTGATTGGGCGGGCTGGATATTCCTGGTGGATAACGTCAAAAGACTACATTGGCACTTTTCTTGCGGCTGAGTTCGACAGATGTCAAGGTACCGACATGTTCCCTCACCCTCACCACAATACGCAAATGCTGTGCCA
>CANIRI010000158.1 GCA_947469815.1 Comamonadaceae bacterium
ACGGCACCAACGCCATGGCGCAGATCAGCCGCGACCCACTCGATTTGGTGGAACAGGTGTTGAGCGCGCACCAGTACCCGGACGGCTTCATGCTGTTTTTGGGTACCTTGTTTGCGCCCACCCAGGACCGTGACCGGCCGGGCGGCGGCTTCACCCACCACCTGGGCGACACCGTGCAGATCCGCAGCCGCCATTTGGGCACTTTGAGTAACCGCGTGCAGCATTGCCAGCAGGCCGCGCCCTGGCACTTCGGATTGCGCGCCTTCATCAACAACCTGGCCGCACGCGGCCTGCTCACCGAAACCGGAGTCTGATGTGAGCGTTTCCAACCCTGCGGTTTCCATTCGCCTGCATGCCGATGACGATGTGGTCATCACCCGCCAACAACTGGTCTCCGGCTCAGTCCTTGCCGAGGAGGGCCTCACCGTCAGCGGCCTGATTCCGCCCGGTCACAAAGTGGCGGTGCGCGATGTGCAAGCCGGTGCGCCGGTGCGTCGCTACGGCCAGATCATCGGCTTTGCCACGCAGGCCATCCGCCGTGGCCAGCATGTGCATGTGCATAACCTGGGCATGGCCGATTTCGAACGCGATGCCGCGCAGGTTGCGACGCTTGACGCCCGCGCCACGGTGCTGGAGCCGCAGCCTGCCACGTTCATGGGCATTGTGCGTGGCGACGGCCGCGTGGCCACGCGCAACTACATCGGCATCCTGACCTCGGTGAACTGTTCGGCCACGGTGGCGCGCGCCATCGCTGACCGCTTCCGCCGCGACATATTTCCCGAAGCCCTGGCGGACTTCCCGCAGGTGGACGGCGTGGTGGCGCTCACGCACAGTGCCGGTTGCGCGGTGGACTCCGAGGGCGAGGCCCTGCAACTGCTGCGCCGCACACTGGCCGGTTATGCCCGCCACCCCAACTTTGCCGCTGTGCTGGTCATCGGCCTGGGTTGCGAGACCAACCAGATTCCGGCGTGGATACAGGCCGAGGGCCTGCAGGCCGGGCCGGTGCTGCAGACCTACACCATCCAGGACAGCGGAGGCACGGCGCTGGCGGTGCAGCGCGGGCTGGACGCGGTGCGCGCCATGCTGCCTGCGGCCAACGCGGTGCAGCGCGTGCCGGTGCCCGCCAGCCATTTGGTGGTGGGCCTGCAATGCGGCGGCTCAGACAGTTATTCCGGCGTCAGCGCCAACCCGGCGCTGGGTGCGGCGGTGGACCGCTTGGTCCGCCACGGGGGCAGCGCCATGCTCTCCGAGACGCCCGAAATTTACGGCGCTGAACACCTGCTGGTGCGCCGCGCGCAGAGCGCCGAAGTGGGTGCCCGCTTGCTGGCCCGCATCGCCTGGTGGGAGGCCTATTGCCAGCGCATGGGCGCGGACATGAACAACAACCCGTCTGCCGGCAACAAGGCCGGCGGCCTGACCACGATTTTGGAAAAGTCCCTGGGCGCAGTGGCCAAGGGCGGCACCACCAATTTGGTGGAGGTGCTCGAATACGCCCAACCCATCACCCGCCACGGCCTGGTCTTCATGGACACGCCGGGCTACGACCCGGTGAGCGCCACCGGTCAGGTGGCGGGCGGCGCGAACCTGATTTGCTTCACCACCGGACGCGGCTCGGCCTACGGTTGCGCGCCAGTTCCCTCGATGAAGCTCGCCACCAACAGCCTGTTGTGGCAGCGCCAGGAAGCCGATATCGATATCAACTGCGGCGGCATTGTGGACGGCGAAACCACCGTGGACCAAATGGGCGAGGAGATTTTCCAGGCCCTGCTACGCATGGCCTCGGGCGAGCGCAGCAAGAGCGAAATCCACGGCTACGGACAAAACGAATTCGTACCTTGGCAGCTGGGCGCTGTGACCTGATGCCGGGGCCTAGTGCGTCCATGCTGAGCGTGGTCTGTGAAACGCCGGGCCTGCTGCTCGCGCAGCAGCGTGCGCTGCCCGTGTGCGCGCCGGGAGAGGTGTTGGTGCGGGTGCGCCGCGTCGGCGTGTGCGGAACGGACCTGCATATTTTTGGTGGTACCCAGCCTTTCTTGCAGTACCCCCGCGTCATGGGCCACGAGTTCTCCGGTGAGATTGCGCAGGCCAAGGGCAGCACCCGTCTGGCTGTGGGTGACCCGGTGTATGTCATGCCTTATCTGTCTTGCGGAAGCTGCGTGGCATGCAGAGTGGGCAAGACCAATTGCTGCGTCGCCATCCAGGTGCTGGGTGTGCACCGCGACGGCGCGCTGTGCGAATACCTGGCGCTGCCCGAGGCCTTTGTGCACAAGGCCGAGGGCGTCACGCTGGACCAGGCGGCGATGCTAGAGTTTTTAGCCATCGGCGCACACGCGGTGCGCCGGGGGCACTTACACGCGGGCCAGCGTGTGCTGGTCGTGGGGGCCGGACCCATTGGTATGGCCGCGATGATTTTTGCCGGTCTGCGCGGCGCGGTAGTGACAGCGCTGGATGCGCGTCAGGACCGGCTTGATTTTTGTACCCGCGAACTTGGCGTGGCAGCAACCGTCACGCTGGGTGAGGGCGATGAGGCCCAACTCGCCGCGCGCACCGACGGCGAATTTTTTGACGTGGTGATGGACGCCACCGGCAATGTGCGCGCCATGGAGCGCGGCTTGCAGTTCGTCTGCCACGGCGGCACCTATGTGCTGATTTCGGTGGTGCGCGACACCATCAGCTTCGCCGACCCGGAGTTCCACAAGCGCGAGACCACGCTGCTGGGCAGCCGCAACGCCACGGCCGAAGATTTTGAGACCGTGTTGCACGCGATCCGCGCCGGGCAGGTGCCCACCGCCGCGCTCAATACGCACCGCATGACATTGGCCGAGGTGCCGGGCCGCTTCGCCGAATTGCTGGACCCGGCGCGCGGTGTGGTCAAGGCCTTGATTGAAGTTTGAGACCCACTTTGCAGCCTGCCTTGCAGCCCATCGTCCAGTTTGGCACCAGCCGCTTTTTGCAGGCGCATGCGGATTTGTTTGTCTCGCAGGCGCTATCCCATGAGGCCGGTGGCAGCCATGCGCTGGGCGGTGTCACCGTGGTGCAAACCACCAGCAGCGCGCAAAGCGCGGCGCGCGTGGCGGCGCTGGCAAGCGGGCAGCCATATCCGGTGCGGGTGCGTGGACGCCAAGGCGGCGTGGACATCGATGAAACCCTGCAGGCCAAGGCCATACGCGGCGCCTTGCAGGCCGCAACGCAGTGGCCGCAGGTGCGTGCGGCGGTGCTGGGCGCGCAAATCATTCTCTCCAACACGGGCGACACGGGTTATGCGCTGGACGCCGCAGACAGCCCCGCCATGTTGGCTTTAGAGGGCGCGGTGCCGCAGAGTTTTCCGGCCAAGCTGCTGGTGCTGTTGTATGGCCGCTGGCAGGAGCGCCCGGATGAACCGCTGACGCTGTTGCCCTGCGAGCTGGTGCAGGATAACGGCGACGTGCTGCGCCAGTTGCTGATCCGCCTGGCGCAGCGCTGGGGCTTGAGCCAGACCTTTGGCGTGTGGCTGCAGCAGCATTGCGTCTGGGCCAATTCGCTGGTGGACCGCATCGTCTCGCAGGCGCTGGAGCCGGTGGGCGCGGTGGCCGAACCGTATGCGCTGTGGGCGGTGCAGCGGCAGGCGGGTTTGCGCATGCCTTGCCAGCACCCCAGCATCGTGCTGACCGACGACCTGACGCGCTATGAGCGCCTGAAACTGTTTTTGCTCAACGGCGGCCATAGCTATCTGGCCGAGCGTTGGCAGGCTTTGCAGCGTCCGCCCGCGCAAACCGTGCGCGAGGCCATGGCCGACCGCCAGCAGCGCGCTGAGTTGGAAGACTTCTGGGCCGAGGAGGCCTTGCCGGTGTTGGGTTTGTTGGGCTTGGACACGCAGGCGCAAGCGTATGTGGCCAGCGTGCGCGAGCGTTTTGAAAACCCTTTTCTTGATCACCGCATGACCGATATTTTCCAGAACCATGCGCAGAAAAAGCAGCGGCGCTTTGCACCGGTAGTCGCCCTGGCCGAGCAACATGGCGCGGCGCTGCCCATGCGCCGCATGCGCGACGCCTTGGTCAGCGCGTAAGCGCCCGTGGCTATGGATGCAGCTCCCAAAAAGCCGTTGCTCGATGTGCTGACTGTGGGCGAGCCGCTGGCCTTGTTTGTGGCGCAGCAGCCGGGCGACTTGGCCGATGTCGGTAGCTTCCAACGATTCGCTGCGGGCGCTGAACTGAATGTGGCCACCGGCCTGGCGCGCCTCGGTGTGCGGGTAGCTTATCTGTCCAAAGTCGGTGAAGACGCCTTCGGGCGTTTTGTCCGCCGCACGCTGGACACCGAAGGTATTGATGCGCGCTACCTGTTGAATGACGCGCAGCACGGCACCGGCTTCATGCTCAAGGGCCGCACCGAGGACGGTAGCGACCCGGCTATCGAATACCACCGGCGCGGCTCGGCGGCTAGCCACATGGGGCTGGCCGATTGGCGGAACCTGCACGCTGATGGCGTTTTCCCGGCGCGGCATCTGCACCTGACCGGCATCACGCCAGCGCTGTCGACAACGATGCGCGATCTGGTGTTTGAACTCGCGCGCCAAGCGCGTGCCGCAGGTGTTTCGGTGTCCTTTGACCCGAATTTGCGTCCACGCCTGTGGCCCTCGCAGGCGGCGATGGTGGACTGCCTCAACGCCCTGGCCGCGCAGGCCGGGGGCACGGTGTTGCCGGGCCTGGCCGAAGGGCGCTTGCTCACGGGCTTGCAGCATCCGCAAGACATTGCCGATTTTTATTTACGCCAAGGTGCCAGCCAGGTGCTGGTTAAGCTCGGCGCACAGGGTGCATTTTTCGCGGACGCGCAAGGCCGCAGCGCCACGCTGCCCGCGCCCGTGGTGACGCAGGTGGTTGATACCGTGGGCGCGGGCGATGGTTTTGCAGTCGGTGTGATCAGCGCCTTGCTCGAAGGGCTGGACCTGGCTGCCGCCTGCGCGCGCGGCAACGCGATTGGCGCGCGGGTCGTGCAATTCCCCGGCGACGCCGATGGCCTGCCCACGCGCGCCCAACTCATGAATACAAACTTCCAGGATCTTCCCCATGGCTGAACCGCGCCTTGCCCGTTACCGTGGCGTCTTCCCGGTCGTCCCGACCACCTTCACCGAGAGCGGCGCGCTGGACCTGGAAAGCCAGAAGCGTTGCGTGGATTTCATGATCGACGCCGGCTCCAACGGTCTGTGCATCCTCGCGAATTTTTCGGAGCAATTTGTGCTCAGCGACGCCGAGCGCGAGCTGCTGACCAGCACGCTGCTGGACCATGTGCGCGGCCGGGTTCCGGTCATCGTGACCACCACCCATTTCAGCACCCAGGTGTGTGCCGCGCGCAGCCTGCGCGCGCAAGAGCAGGGCGCGTCCATGGTGATGGTGATGCCGCCGTACCACGGCGCAACCATCCGCGTAGGCGAGGGCCCTATGTACGAATTTTTTGCCCGCCTGTCGGACGCCATCCGCATCCCCATCATGATCCAGGACGCGCCGGTCAGCGGTACCACGCTGTCGGCTGCTTTCCTGGCGCGTATGGCCACAGAGATCGATAACGTCGCATATTTCAAAATCGAGACGGCGGGCGCGGCCTCCAAAATCCGCGAGCTGATCCGCCTGGGAGGCGACGCCATCGAAGGCCCCTGGGATGGCGAGGAGGGCATCACGCTATTGCCCGATCTGGACGCCGGTGCCACCGGCGCGATGACGGGTGGCGCTTACCCGGATGGTATGCGCGCCATCGTGGACGCACACGCCGCCGCTGATCGCGAACGCGCCCTTGCGCTCTACCAGCAGTGGTTACCCCTGATCAATTACGAGAACCGCCAGACCGGCTTGCTCGCAGCCAAGGCCTTGATGCGCGAGGGCGGCATCATCGCCTGCGAAGCGCCGCGCCATCCTTTTCCCGCCATGCACCCGGACACCCGCGCAGGCCTCATCGCCGTGGCGCGTCGGCTGGACCCCATGGTCTTGCGCTG
>CANIRI010000159.1 GCA_947469815.1 Comamonadaceae bacterium
AGCTTTATTTCGGAGTCACAACGCCACCACTGGATGCACGAATTGAAAGTGTGCTTCGAGCGCTTTGTCGAGCACGACGACTGAAGCGCGCGTCGGAGGGCCGGGCTTGTTCAGGCGGCCCGTTTGGCCAGCACGCCGTCAAGCCAGTCGCTGCGCATCACCGGCACGGCGGTAATCAGTTTTTCGGTATACGGGTGGAAGGGGCCGTCGAAAATCCGGTTGGTGTCTTCAAAGGCCACAAACGAGCCTTGCAGCATCACCGCGGTGCGGTGGGCGATGCGGTGCACCACGTCCAGGTCGTGGGTAATCAGCACATAGCTCAATCGCAATTCGGATTGCAGGCGACGCAGCAATTTCAAAATTTCTTCGGCGACCAGCGGATCGAGCGCGGAGGTGGGTTCGTCCAAAATGATCAGGTCGGGTTTGGCCGCCAGGGCGCGGGCAATGCACACGCGCTGCTTCTGCCCGCCGGACAGCTGGCCGGGGCGGCGCGTTAAAAAGTCGCGCGGCAGTTCCACCAAATCGAGCAGCTCTTCAGCCCGCTGCCGAACGGCGGAGCCGTTGAGTCCGAAATAAAACGCAGCCGGGCGGCCGATGATGTCGAGCACGCTTTGGCGCGGGTTGATGGCCACATCCGGAATCTGGTAAACCAGTTGGATGCAGCGTTTGAGGTCTTTGCTGCGCTCGGCCAGGTTTTTGGGCAAGGCCTGGCCCTTGAATGCAATCTGGCCGCCGGTGGGCGGCAGCAGGCCGGTGACCACCCGGGCCAGCGTGGATTTACCGGAGCCGGATTCACCGACCACCGCAACTGTCTCGCCCACTTTCACGTCCAGGCTCACGTCGTTGATGACCTTGAAGCTGCCGTAGGCCGCGTACACCTTGTCGATTTTCAAAATAGTCTGGTCTTGCACGGAGGCAGCTGAGGCGCGCTCGTGGGCGGCCGCGCCGCGCACTGCGACCAGTCGCGCGGAATATTCTTGCGTGGGGGACTGCAGCACGCCATCGACAGTGCCTTCTTCCACTTCCTCACCGTGGCGCAAGACCTTGATGCGGTCTGCTACCTGTGCCACCACAGCCAGGTCATGGGTGATGTACAGCGCGGCGGTACCGAACTCGCGGATCAGCGACTTGATCAGGATCAGCACCTCAATCTGGGTGGTGACGTCCAGCGCGGTCGTGGGTTCGTCCAGCACCAGAATGTCCGGCCGGCAGGACATGGCCATGGCCGCCATGGCGCGCTGCAACTGGCCGCCGGAGGCCTGATGCGGGTAGCGCCGGCCGAAGTTCTCGGGGTCGGGCAGGTCGAGCGATTTGAAGAGACTGCGCGCCCAGGCTTCGGCCTCGGTACGGGTCATCAGCTTGTGCAGCACCGGCGATTCGCAGACCTGGTCCATGATGCTGTGGGCCGGGTTGAACGCGGCGGCAGCGGACTGCGCCACATAGGCAATGCGCCGACCGCGCACCGTGCGACGGCCTTCGGCATCCAGGGTGCGCAAATCCACGCCATCGATCTTGATGGAACCACCGGCAATATGGACACCGGCGCGGGCGTAACCCATGGCCGCCAGGCCGATGGTGGACTTGCCCGCACCGCTCTCGCCAATCAAGCCCAGGACCTGGCCTGCACGCAGTTCCAAGTCGACCGATTTGACAATCGGCGCGCCGCTCATCACGGCGTCGAGCTGCAAGCCCGTGATCTGCAAAATGATCTTGTCCGATGCCATGTCAGAGCTCCGCTTGCGCGCCCGAGGGGCGTGCGTCAATCGACAACATCCAGTCGACCATGAGGTTGACTGATACGGTGAGCAGCGCAATCGCGGTGGCCGGGTAGATCGGCGCCATCATGCCGAAATTGATCGCCGCAGCGTTTTCGCGCACCATGCCGCCCAGGTCGGCATACGGCGGCTGAATACCCAGGCCGAGGAAGGACAGCCCTGCAATAAACAAAAAGTTAAAGCAAAAACGCAAGCCGAATTCCGAGACCAGCGGCGCCCATGCATTGGGCAGAATTTCGCGGGTGATCACCCACCACAACCCTTCGCCGCGCAGGCGCGCTGCCTCCACATATTCCATGACGTTCAGATTCATGCCCAGCGCCCGGGAGAGACGGAACACGCGGGTGGAATCGAGCACCGCAATGGTGAGGATCAGGACCGGGATGCTGGAGCCGAAGACGCCCAGGATGATCAAGGCAAAAATCAGGCTGGGGATGGACAGCATCACGTCCACCAGCCGGGTAAAGAAAATATCCACCCAACCGCCAAGCACTGCGCTGACCAGGCCCGTGAGGATGCCGATCAAAAACGAGAGCGCGGTGATCGCCAGCGCCACGCCAATCGTCATGCGGCTGCCGTACATCATGCGGGTGAGCATGTCGCGGCCGATCTGGTCGGCGCCGAAAATCATTTTGACCGAAGGCTCGTCCCAGGTACCGCCCACGTTGGCCGATTCGGAGTAGGGCGCAATCCAGGGCGTGAACAGCGAGATGAAGACAAAAGTAGCAACCACCGCCATGCCGAAGGCAGCAGAAGCAGTCAATTTATGGCCGAAGAGTTTCATGGTGGGCGGGTAGGAGAAACGCTCAACGCTGGTGGCGCAGGCGGGGGTTGACCACAATGACGAGGATGTCGGCCAGCGTATTGAGCATCACGAACACGGTGGCGAATGTCAGGCCGCAGGCCTGGATCACCGGCACATCGCGCTTGGATACGCCATCGACCATGTACTGGCCCAGACCGGGGTAGACAAACACCGCCTCGATGACCACCACACCGACCACCAGATAGGCCATGTTGAGCGCGATCACCGTGATGATGGGCGCAGCCGCATTGGGCAGCGCATGGCGCACGATGACCCGGGCGCGCGGTGCGCCCTTGAGGAAGGCCATTTCAATATAGGGCGTGGACATCACCGACAGCACGGAACTGCGGGTCATGCGCAGCATGTGCGCGGCCACCAGCAGCGTCAGGGTCAGGGCGGGCAGCGTGGTCTGGAAAACCCGCTCGCTGAAATCCATGTTCTTGGACACCATCGCCAGCGATGGGAACCACTGGTATTCCACCGAGAAAAAGATGATCAGGATGTAGGCAATGAAAAACTCGGGAAGCGAGATGGCGATCAGCGTCAGCACGTTGGACAAGCGGTCCGAGAGTTTGCCTTCGTTGATGGCGGCCATGATTCCCAGGCCGACCGACAAGGGAATCGCAATCACCGCCGCGTAACCGGCCAAAAACAGGGTGTTGCGCAGCCGGGGCAGCAGATCGTCAATGATGACGCGCTTGTTGGTGAGCGCCACACCCAGGTCGCCGTGCAATGCGCCGACCAGCCAGTTCCAGTAGCGCAGGTGTGGCGGAACATCCAAACCGAGCTCGCGACGGAAAACGATGAGCGCCTCAGGCGTCGCGCCTTGGCCCAGCACCGCAGATGCCACGTCACCCGGCAGGATCTGCGTGCATACAAATATCAATATCGACACCGCAAACAGGGTGAGAACCCCGAGCAGCAGCCGGTTCACGATCAACTTAGCCATGGAATGCCATCAGTCATAAAAGAGTTCGGGACGGGATTCGCGCCGCGTCTAGCATAACGCCATGACAGGGCTGTTGAAGTGTGCCCAAAAAAAAAGGCTGGGCGCAAGCCCAACCCTTTTTTCGTGCCCGAAAAACGACGCCGTCTGCTACCAGAGCGGCATCGCAAGTGGTTTACGCGAACCAGCCTTTTTCAGGAATGCGGTCGTCGCCCATGTCGTAGCGGCCCGACGGTGTCAGACCTTGCAGCTTGGTGCTATGGGCATCCAAGTAGTCTTGAACCGCGTAGTTCACCATGCCGGCGTTTTGCGATACCAGCGACTGGCAGCGCGAATACAGGTCTTGGCGCTTCTTGGGGTCGATTTCGATGCGTGCGGCTTCCAGCGCTTTGCTGAAATCGGCGTTCTCGAAGTGGCTGTCGTTCCAAGGATTGGTCTTGCCACCGTAGAAGATGGAAGTGAGCTGGTTGTCGATGGTGGGGCGGTTGCCCCAGTACACCGCGCAGAACGGTACTTTGAGCCAGACGTTGTCCCAGTAGCCGTCACCGGAGACGCGCTTCAGGTCCAGGTTGATACCGGCTTTGGACAGCGACTCTTGGAAGATCTGGCCTGCGTCGGTTGCGCCGGAGAATGCGCCTTCGGAGACTTGCAACTCGATAGCGCCCGAATAGTTGGCCTTCTTCATGTGGAATTTGGCTTTTTCCGGGTCGTAGCGGTTCAATGGCTGCTTGGCGTCGAAGAATTTCATCTTCGGGCCCACGCAGTTGTCATTGCCGATGGAGGCATAGCCGCTGTAGACGTTGTCCACAATCTTCTGGCGGTCGACGCCGTACTTGAGTGCCAGCATGACGTCGCGGTTGGTGAAGGGGTCTTTGTCGGTGTGGGCCACAAAGCAGAAACGGTTACCCATGCCGGGGGTGCGCGACACAACCAGGTTCTTGTTCTTGGCCAACAAGGCGGCGGTCTTGGGGTTGACGCGGTTGATGATGTCCACGGTACCGGTTTGCAACGCGGTGGTGCGCTGGTTGGCGTCCTGAATGTAGATCAGTTCCACGCGGTCGAAATTGCCGCGGTTGGGCTTCCAGTAGTTACCAGGCTTGCGCTTGAAGGTGGCACGGACGCCGGGTTGGAATTCGTCGAGCGTGAATGCGCCGGTTCCATCGGGTTTGCTGAAGTCCTTGAAGCCATTGGGCACGACGATGATGTGGTAATCGCTCAGGTTGAACGGCAGGTCAATATTGCCTTTGGTCATGGTGATCTGCACTTGCGTGGCAGACAGCTTTTTGATCTCTTTGATATCCGCGAGCAGCGCCTTGGCAGGCGATTTGGTCTCGCCGCGGTGCATGTTCAGGGAGTAGATGACGTCATCCGCGTCCAGTGTTTTGCCGGAGGTGAACGTGACGCCTTTGCGCACATTGAAAGTCCAGTCCGCCGCGCCGGGCTTGACGTCCCAGCTCTCGAACAGCTCGCCGGTGGCGTCGCCGTTGTCGGCCACTTCAACCAGGTTGTTCCAGAGCATCAGGCTCATGGTGATCGGGATTGAATCGGCGTAGGTCAGCGGATCCAGGCTGTCGGAAGGCGAGCCGCCTTCCATACCCATGCGCAGGGTTCCGCCTTTTTTCGGAGCGCCGGCACCCATCAGGGTTTGCGCGGACGCGGGGATTGCGCCCATCAGACCCAGAGCGGCAGCGCCGGTGAGAATTTGGCGGCGATCCAGGATGATTCCCGATTCAGTTTGGTTTTCAAGGTGTGCCATATGTCTAGATTTCCTATAAGTTCTATCAACAATGTTCCGAACGTTTCTCAGATTGGTGAGCCGTTGGGACTGCCCGAGGCAAGGAAGTTTGCGCTCCGAGAGGCATCTTACGGTATGAAACCCCCCGGTGTACCCTCAGGTATTCCCTAGGTACGCCGCTTTTTGTCCATTTTTTCTGACACCTCGGCAATTGCTCAGATTGACTGCATGGTGCAGTCTTCGGCCGTCACAAAGCCGTCACACGCCACGCCATTGCGGCGGGCGTTTTTCGCCAAAAGCGCGCGGGCCTTCGGCGGCGTCCTCGCTGCGCAGCATGGCCCGGTAGGCCGGCAAAGCATGGTGACGCAGCGCCTGGTAGGCCGGTTCAATTGCCAGGCCCTGTGTGTGCCGCAGCACCTCCTTGATCGCCGATTGCGAAAGCGGAGCGTTCGCCACCAGCGTCTGCGCCAGTGCCAAAGCGGCTGGCAAGAGTTGATCCGGCGCAGCGACCTGGTTTACCAAGCCCCAGCGCAGCGCCTCAGTGGCGCCCATGCGCCGCCCGGTGAGCAGCAACTCGGTGGCAATGGCCCGGGGCAAGCGCTGCGGCAGGCGCAGAACGCCGCCCGAGTCGGCCATGAGCCCGAGCTTGACTTCGGGCAGGGCGAATTCGGCGGTGTCTGATGTGACGATCAGGTC
>CANIRI010000160.1 GCA_947469815.1 Comamonadaceae bacterium
CCTTTGCGGTTTTTAGTCTCGTCAAAGGCGACAATGACCTCGCCCTTGGCTGGCCACGCAAACTCCAGCGCATCGTCACCCGCAGGTGCAGCGGGTGCAGCGGGTGCAGCGGGTGCGGCGGGCGCAAGGGCAACTGGCGGCTTCTGGGGCGCCGGTGCCGCCGCAATCGGCTCGGAGGCCTGCGCCGTGCTGGGCGCGGCGGCTTTGACCGCTGAGGCAACGGTGCCCGCCGGGGTAGCGGCTGCCACGGGCGGTGGCACAGCAGGACTCGCAGCCTTGGGCGGGGTGGCCGCCGCCGCAGGTACGGGCGGCAGAGGGGTGGCGCTCAAGCGGCTGCTCACCACCGCTTTGGCTACCGCTGGCTCTTCCGGTGGAACCACCCGGTACACATCGCCAATTTCAATTTTGTTGGGGTTCTCGATGGCGTTCCAGCGCGCAATATCCCGGTAGTTTTGCCCCGCATCCAGCCCGATGCGGATCAGCGTGTCGCCTTTTTGAACCGTGTAATACCCGGGCTTGCCTGCGTTTTCGACGCCGACGGGTGCGCGTTTTGGAGCGGCCTCGGCAACCGGCGGCTCTGCAGCGGGCGCTTCGCTTACTGCTTTGGCAGGCGCCTCGCTTGACGCGGGTGCGCTGGCCACTTTTTTGGCCTTTGCCCAATCTGCCACCGGGGCGGGACGCTGGCGACCGGAACTGCAGGCCAGCAGAGTCATCGACAGCGCAACTGCGGTCCACGCTCCGATGTTCCAACGCGCCATGGCCAGACCTTTCATGCAAAGCCTGATTTTAGGGGGACGAAGTGCACGGCTTCGAGCACGGTCTGGCGCAATCCGTGGGGGGTTTTGTCAACGACCATCAGCACCTGCTGGCCGGCACTCTGCCCGCCGTCCGATCCGGCCACCGGCGCAACCAACCGCCCACCCATGGCCAGCTGCTCAATCCATGCCGCAGGAATCGCCTCACCGCCTGCGGCCGCAATGATCCCGGCGTAGGGCGCACCTTGGGGAAAACCCAACATGCCATCCCCAAACAACAAATGCACATTGGGCAAAAACAGATTGCGTAAATTGGCGCGCGCCTTGTCGTGCAGTCCGCGCAAACGCTCCATCGAATACACCTCGCTGGCCAGCTGGCTCAGTACCGCCGCCTGGTAACCGCAGCCGGTACCGATCTCCAGTACCCGCCCCAACTTCTGGCTGCTACCGTTACGCAGCAATTCGGCCATACGCGCCACCACGCTGGGTTTGGAAATGGTTTGTCCCAAACCGATGGGCAAACTGGTGTCCTCGTAAGCCTGGTTGGCCAAAGCGCTGTCGACAAAGCGGTGACGCTCCACGCTGGCCATAGCCTCGAGTACCGCAGCATCGCGCACGCCCAGTGCCATCAGCTTGTCCACCATGCGCTGGCGCACTGCACCGGAGTCCAGGCCGATGCCCTGGGGCTGCGCAATGGCTGGCGCTGCCGGACGCGGTTTGGGCTGCTCGCCCAGCCCTTGGACGCGCGCAGGAAATGAGGGGCGCTCCTTCATCCGGCTGCTGCGGTCTCAGGTCTTGGTCGCAGACCAGACCGGCTTGTCAGCCCACAGCTGCAAAGCGGCATGGTCGGTCAAATCGACTTTGAGCGGCGTAATCGCCACATGGCCCATGGCCGTGGCGTGGAAATCGGTGCCGTCGGCGTCGTCCTTGGCCGGCCCCGATGCGCCAATCCAGTACATGGTCTGGCCACGCGGACTGTGCTGGGTGATGACCGGCTCCGCCGCATGGCGCTTGCCGAGGCGGCACACGCGGGTCGCCTTGATCTGGTCAAAGGGCAGATTGGGGATATTCACATTGAGCAGCCAAGGCACGCCGCCCACCTGCCCGTGGTGGATCAGACCTTGCACAATTTCGCGTGCTTTGCGGGCCGCCGATGCCAGTTCGTGCCAGTCTTTGTCCACCTGCGAAAAAGCAATCGCGGGTATGTCGTACAAAAATCCCTCCATCGCCGCGCCCACGGTACCCGAATAAATCGTGTCATCGCCCATATTGGCGCCGTTGTTGATGCCGGAGACGACCAGATCGGGCCGGTAATCGAGCAAGCCCGACAAGGCGATATGCACGCAATCGGCAGGCGTGCCGTTGACATAGCGAAAGCCGTTGCTACCGCGCTGCACGTACAAAGGCGATGTCAAGGTCAGGGCGTTGGACTTGGCGCTGTTGTTGTGCTCAGGGGCAATCACTTCGACCGTGGCGATGTCTTTGAGCGCCTCGTACAAGGCCACAATACCGGGTGCGGTGTAACCATCATCGTTGGAAATCAGAATTTTCATGGGCTGTCGTGTTGTGTAAAGTCATTGTAGGTGGCTGTGCTTGGCCACGATACGCTACACATTTGACACGCCACCGGAGATACATCGTGCACGCTTGGCTTTGTGATAACCCCATCGGCCCGCAAGCCCTGGTCTGGCGCGAACAAGCGACTCCGCAGCCCCAGGCGGGCGAAGTGCTGCTGGCGGTTCACGCCGCCAGCCTGAACTTTCCGGATCTGCTGATCGTCCAAAACAAATACCAGATGAAGCCTGCGCTGCCCTTTGTTCCGGGGGCCGAATTCGCGGGAGAAGTATTGGCGCTGGGCCCTGGCGTGATGCACCTGCAGGTGGGGCAGCGCGTGGCGTGTCTGGGCGGTACCGGCGGCTTTGCCACCCACGCTGTCGTACCGGCCGCGCTGTGTACCGTGCTGCCGCCGGATTTCCCCTTGATTGACGCCGCCGCTTTGATCATGACCTACGCCACCTCGCACCACGCGCTGGTCGACCGGGCAGCGCTTCGCCCGGGAGAAACAGTGTTGGTCCTGGGTGCGGCCGGTGGCGTGGGCACTGCGGCCATCCAAATAGCCAAAGCGGCCGGTGCGCGCGTTATCGCAGCGGCGTCCAGCGATGAGAAATGCGCCTTGTGCGAATCCATCGGCGCGGATGTCGGCATCAACTACCGCAGCGATGACCTGCGCGCGGCGCTCAAAATCCATACCGCAGGCAAAGGCCCTGACGTGGTCTACGACCCGGTGGGCGGCGATCTGGCGGAACCGGCTTTCCGCTCCATCGCCTGGCGCGGGCGCTATCTGGTGATCGGCTTTGCCGCAGGCCCGATTCCGGCGCTGCCCTGGAATCTGGCCCTGCTAAAAGGCGCCTCCGTGGTCGGCGTCTTCTGGGGCGACTTTGCCAAGCGTGAGCCGCAGGCCAACGCTGCCGCCATGGCAGAGCTCTTGCAGTGGTACGCGCAGGGAAAAATCAAACCGGTGATTGACCGCAGCATGCCGATGGCAGAACTGCCAGGCGCTTTCGCGCGCATGGCGTCCCGCGCGGTGATGGGGAAACTGGTTTTGGTGAACTAGCCCGCCGCGCGCAAAGGCACAGGCGGGTGGCGGATTAACCGCCCTTTTTGGAGCGCTTGCCGGGGTTCTTTTTGCTGCGGGTCGAGACGCCGCGCTCCAGGCTTACACGCTGTCCACGACCAGCGGTCGGGATGGACATGCCGGCCAAAGGTTTGGGGGCGGGGGTGGCGCGGCGGTCTGCCTCGGTGACGATCTTGTTGCCCATGGCGAAAATTCCTGCAAGGTTGAAATCAAAGGCGCGTATTTGAACACTGTTTGCGCCCTGCCCGGTTTGGCGCTCAGGCGCCCACCGCTTTGCGCAATTGCGCGCCCAGCGCCGGCTTGTGGGCAAAAGGGTCGCTCGGGTTGCGCGCTTGCAGGATGTCATCCATGCGCTGCTGCACCGAAGCCAGGGCCTGCGGGTGGCTGTAAATATAAAAATGCCCCTGGTCCAAGCCCGCAAAAATCTGCTCCGCCACCGCGTCGGCGCTGACCTTGCCCGCAGCGGTGGCCTTCTCCAACATGGCGCGTCCAGTCGCCTGGCTGGGCGTTTGCGCGGCGGCCCCGGCTTGCTGCAGGCTGGCTGCAATGCCGGTGGGCACAAAAAACGGGCACACCACGCTGGCGCGGACCTGGGTCGTCACCAGCGCCAGGTCCTGGTAAAGCGTTTCGCTCAGGCTCACCACGGCGTGCTTGCTGGCGTTGTAAACGCCCATATTGGGGGCATTGACCAACCCCGCCATGCTGGCGGTGTTGACGATGTGCCCCCGGTAGGCCAGGTCCGCAGCGGCGGCTTGCAGCATCAGCGGCGTGAAAATCCGCACGCCATGCGCCACGCCCATCAGGTTCACGCCCAGCACCCGCTCCCACTCCTGCGCGCTCGCCTCCCAGATCAGCCCGGCGCTGCCCACGCCGGCGTTGTTGAAAACCATATGCGGCGCGCCAAAGCGCTGCAGCGTGGCCTGGGCCAGCGCCTCCATCTGCGCCGCGTTTGAAACATCGACCCGCTGCCCGAACACCGTTGCGCCTGCTGCCTGCAAAACGGACACCGCGGTGTCCAGCGCGTCCTGTTCGACATCCGCCAGCACCAGCTTCATGCCCCGGCGCGCAGCCAGGTGCGCGCATGCCAGCCCAATGCCCGAGCCCGCGCCGGTAATGACTGCGGTACGGCCTGCGCGTGCAGCGCACTGTAATTCCATGGTCGCGCCTAACCGCAACTCACCACGCTGGCACCGCCGTCCACCGCCAGCCACTGGCCAGTGATGTGTTTGCCCGCGTCCGAGGCAAACAGCACGCACAGACCTTTGAGGTCATCTTCGTCACCCAGGCGCTGTAGCGGCGCGCTAGCGGCCAGTCGGTCTTCGCCAATGGTGGCCATCAGCCCGGCGGTCATCTTGCTGGGGAAAAAGCCCGGGCAAATCGCGTTGACCGTGATGTTGTACTTGCCCCATTCAGCCCCCAGCGTGCGGGTGAAATTGATCACCGCGCCTTTGGACGTGTTGTAAGCAATCGTGGTCATGGCCGGGGTGTTGCCGTTCAAGCCAGCGATGGACGCCACATTGATGATGCGCCCGCTGCGCCGCGCAATCATGGAGTGCTTGGCGATGCGCTGGCTGAGCAAAAAGTAGCCGCGCACATTGAGGTTCATCACCTTGTCCCAGGCCTCTATGGGGTGGTCCTCAGCGGGTGCGCCCCAGGAGGCCCCGGCGTTGTTCACCAGAATGTCCAGGTGCCCGAACTGCGCCAACGTCTCGTCGGCCAGCCGCTTGATCTCCGTGTCTTTGGCGCAATCAGCAGCAATCCAGCGGGCGTCAATGCCATCGGCCTTTAAGTCTGCCGCCGCTTGCTCCAGGTCTTGCGCTTTGCGCGAACTCAGCATCAGCGTCGCCCCGGCCTCGCCCAGCGCGCGCGCCAGTTGCAGGCCCAGACCGCGCGAGCCGCCGGTAACCAGCGCAGTCTTGCCGCGCAAATCAAACAACTGCTGAATGGTTCTGCTCATCGGGCGCTCCTCATCTATGAAACCGCATGGCCTATTCTTCCATGCGGCTGCGCACGTAAATCAAGATGCAGCCCACCGCCACCAGTGCCACGCCCAGCCACAGCCCCCAGTCGGCCAGCGCCGCGTCCATAGGCTGCACAAAATACGACATCACCACCAGCAGCAAACCGGCGTAAATACACACCCAGACCCAGCGCTGTATGCGTTTGAAGCGCGGGTTATCGACCGTGTAGTGGGACTTGATCAGGGACATGGGGACATTTTCTTTCGTGTGGGAGCAAACGGCAGGCACCGGGCTCGGACGCCATCATGCGCTTAGCTTGTGAAGAAGCATTGCGCGCGGGGTATCGCCACGCGCTACAAAACCTCAAACACCCCCGCCGCGCCCATGCCACCGCCTATGCACATGGTGACGCAGACGCGTTTGGCACCCCGGCGTTTGCCTTCAATCAGGGCGTGACCGGTCAGGCGCTGGCCACTGGCGCCATAGGGGTGGCCTACCGCGATCGCGCCGCCGTTGACGTTGAGCGTATCGGCCGGAATACCCAGCGTGTCGCGGCAATACAGCACCTGCACCGCAAAGGCTTCGTTGAGTTCCCACA
>CANIRI010000161.1 GCA_947469815.1 Comamonadaceae bacterium
ATCATCGAGGAAATCATCAAGCCGGTGCTGCCCAAAGAGTGGCTCAAAGACACCCGCTATTTGATCAACCCAACAGGCCGCTTTGTGGTCGGCGGCCCGCAGGGCGACTGCGGCCTGACCGGCCGCAAGATCATTGTGGACACCTACGGCGGCGCCTGCCCGCACGGTGGTGGCGCTTTTTCTGGCAAAGACCCCAGCAAGGTGGACCGCTCGGCCGCCTACGCCGCGCGCTACGTGGCCAAGAACATCGTGGCAGCCGGTCTGGCCAAACAATGCCAAATCCAGGTGGCCTACGCGATTGGCGTGGCACAGCCCATGAACGTGACGGTCTACACCGAAGGCACCGGCGTGATTTCGGATGAAAAAATCGCGGCTCTGATCACTGCGCACTTTGACCTGCGCCCCAAAGGCATCATCCAGATGCTGGACCTGCTGCGACCCATCTACGAAAAGACGGCCGCCTACGGTCACTTCGGTCGCGAAGAGCCCGAGTTCACCTGGGAGCGCACCGACAAAGCCGCAGCGCTGCGGGCGGCCGCGGGGCTGTAAAAAGGGCACGATGAAGCTGCAGACCCAACGCGCCATTGACCGCTGGTTGGGCCAGTTCTTGTGCGCGCTGGTGTCAGCTTGGGTGGGACTGACGCAGCGCGGCGCGGCAACGTTACCAGCGCAACCCCGCCACATCGTGGTTATTTTGCTGTCGGAGATGGGCAGCATCGTGCTGGCAGGTCCCATGTTCGCGCAGCTGCGCAGGCGCTTCCCCACCGCGCAGATCCATGTGCTGCAACTCCAAAAAAACCAAGAAGTTGCGCGGCTGCTGGCCCTGACTGAGCAGTCGCGTTTGCACACCCTGGATGACAGCTCTGGCCTGCGACTGCTGCGCGATATCCTGCTCTTCAGTTGGCGTATGCGCCAACTGGGGGTCGACGCCGTGGTGGACTGCGAACTCTTCTCGCGCGTCAGCAGCTTGCTCTCTTTTGCGTGCGGCGCGCCGGTGCGGGTGGGCTTCACCCCGCACACGCAGGAAGGCCTGTACCGCGGCAGCTTCATCCACCACAGCATTCCCTACAACCCCTACCAGCACATCAGCAAGCAGTTTTTGTCCCTGGTCGACGCGCTGACCGACACGGGCGCACCGCGCAACAAACCCGCGCCCACACGCGTCATTCCGCTGGAGCCGGAACTGGCTGTGGATTTCTCCCCCACCGAACTCGCCAGCTACCGCGCCCAGTTGCATAAAGACCATCCGGCGACCGTGGAGCGGCGGCTGGTGCTGCTGTATGCCGGCGGCGGTTTGCTGCCGGAGCGGGCATGGCCGGCCGCGCACTATGCGCGGGTCGCCCAAGGCCTGTGCGCGGCGGGTTACGCGGTCGGTTTGATCGGCTTAAAAGACGATGCCGAGCTCGCGCGCACGCTGCGCACCCAAATCGGCCACGAGGCCTGCCTGGACCTCACCGGCTACACCCGCAGCATCCGCGAGCTGCTGATGCTCTTCCACGCCGCCAGCTTGCTCATCACCAACGATGGCGGGCCGGGACACTTCGCCACGCTGACACCCATCCAGACCATGGTTTTTTTCGGACCGGAGACAGGGCGTTTGTACGGCCCGCTGGGCACGCGCAACCTGGTACTCGAATCGGGCATCGCCTGCTCGCCCTGCCTGAGCGCCTACAACCACCGGCAAACCTTTTGCGACGGCGACAACCAATGCCTCAAGCGCATCGCGCCCGACCCGGTGCTCGACCAGGCCCTGCAGTTTTTGGGTAACGCTGCGTGAAAGCCTGGCAGCAGCGCGCGCTGCAGCTCCTGCAGTGGTTGAGCCGGATCCGGTACTTCAAATTCGGCGTGGTCGGTGCCAGCGGCACCGTGGTAAATATGCTGGTTCTCTACCTTTGCCACAACTATCTATTTGACGCGTTGGAAGCCGATCTGGGCAAACCCTACTTGTCATTGGTCGTGGCCATAGCGGTAGCGACCCTTAACAATTTCAGCTGGAACCGGCTTTGGACCTGGGCCGACCGCCAGGCGGATGCTTCTGAGCAGGCCGCACCCGGCTTCTCCCAGCAATTGCTGAAATACGCGCTCGCGTCCTGGTTCGGCATCGGCCTGCAGTATGTGCTGACGCTGTGGTGGTCCCACTTCATGCACTACATGCTGGCCAATGTGCTGGCGATCGTGGTGGCCAGCGTGAGCAATTTTTTAGCCAACGACCGCTGGACCTTCAAAAAGCCAAGACCATGAACAGCCTGCGCGCCGTGCCGCAAGCCCCGATGTGGCCCTGGGTGCTGCTGCTCGCAAGCTTGGGGGTTTTGTATTTTTTCGGCCTGGACAGCGCCTACGCGCCGACCAATGGCGATGAATTGGTCTATGTGCACATCGCCCGCGCCACGGCGCAAACCGGTCACTGGCTGCCTCTTGCCAGCGAGCTCGACAACATGCGCAACACCAAGCCCCCGCTGCTGTTTTGGCAGGCCATGGTAGCGGGCGACTGGGGGCAGAACTGGTCCATGGCTGCGCTGCGCCTGCCCAGCGTTATCTACACCCTGCTGACCGCCACGCTGGTGGCCTTACTGACCCGGCGCATCAGCGGCAGCGCGCGCCAGGCGTGTGTCGCGGCCGCCGTGTATCTGCTGTTTTTCTCCACCTTCCGCTACTGCCGGGCCTACTTGACTTCAGCACCCGAGACCTTTTGGTTCGGCCTGCCCTTGTTTGCTTTTCTGTGGATCGCTTCACGCCCAACTGGAGTAATACCCCGCTCCGCACCATTCTGGTTGTACCTGATCAGCGGTATCTGCTTCGGCATCGGTGCGCTTTACAAATCTTTTGCGCTGATTGCACCGGCCTGCGCCACCCTGTGGGGCGCGGCTCTCTTGGCTGCACCGCAGCCGCGACGCCAGGCCCTGATCATGAGCACCCTGGGCGCAGCGCTGAGCGGCGCCATCGCGCTGGCGGTATTTGCGCTGTGGTTCTGGCTCGACCCAGATCCCGCAGCCGTCTGGCAGGAGTTTGTGTTGGGCGAGAACACCCGCAAGATGGACAGCGCCCTGCCCTACTGGCAAGCCGCTTTATGGGGCAATGACCCGGTCTACAAGCAACTGTGGGCCTATCCCGAAAACGCCGCCACCCTGGGCCTGGTCGTGGTGGGGGGCATGGTCAGCGCCGCCAAGCTGGGCTGGCAAAACCGCCGTGCGCAGACCACGCTGCCACCGGCGCTGCACCTGCTGTGGCTATGGCCCCTGGTCTGGCTGCTGGTGTTTGCCGTCCCCAGCCAGCGCGATGCGCGCTACCTGATCCCGGCCATGCCGGCCGTGGCCATCGCTCTGGCCTTGCTGTGGGAGCGCATCGGTCGCGGCTGGTTCGTGGCCACCGCGCTTGTACTGGTGCCCGCCATCCTGGTAGTTGCTCGGATTACTTGGGTGCTGGGAGAAAGCGATGTCGGCAGCCCGTTGCTACTGTGGAGCGCTATGGCGTTAACGCTTGCTAGCCTGGCAGCGGCGCTGCTGGTCGTTCTGGTTCCACGCTACAGCCGCATGGGCGCCTTATGGCTTTGCGCCGGTCTGTACGCCTGTTTTCTTTTCATGACGGCACCCCTCGACCAGAGTAGCGCCCAGTTCAGCCCCGCCACGCAAGCTACCCTGGCCGGTAAGCGGGTGGCCGTACCCAACGGATTCACCGGGCAGTTCGAGCGCTTCCGCTTTGTGCTGCCGGGTGCCGATCTGGTTCCCTACGATGCTTTGGGCCGCAACACCGGGGTGCTGGAACCCACCATGCCCGCACCCCAGCGGCTGGAATTTTTGCTGCGCCAGTTCGACGCGGTGGTCTGGATTGTGGAGTCCGACGCCCAGCCCGAATGCCTGCCCGCCTGCCGGGTGCTGGACAAACGCTGGTTCGTCAAGAGCCGCCACAAGGCAGGGGAAGTCCGCATAGACAACATTGCCGACCCCCGGCAATGGCTACTGGGGCGGGAATACGTGGTCGCGCCCGGACCCTGAGTCAGCGCTTCGCGCTTTCTGGACTCCAGGTACCGCCCAATATTTCGACTATCATCGAAATATGGAATCAATCGACGTAGTCAAAGCCCTCGCAGCCCTTGCCCAGGAGTCGCGCCTGGCCGTGTTCCGCGCGCTGGTGGAAGCCGGGCCGGGCGGGCTGACCCCCGGTGATCTGGCAGCGCGCCTGGCTATCGCCGCCAACACCCTGTCCTTCCACCTCAAAGAACTCTCCCACGTACAGCTGATCACCCAGGAGCGCCAGGGGCGCAACCTGATTTACCGCGCGCAATTCGACCGTATGAACGCGCTGCTGGCCTATTTGAGCCGCAATTGCTGCGAAGGCGCTGTCTGCGAAGTCGATCCCGCCACCGTCTGCACCACCTGCTAAGCATCGAAAGGCCAACTATGTCCGACAGCCAACCCTTGAACGTCCTGTTTTTGTGCACCCACAACTCGGCGCGCAGCATTCTGGCCGAGGCCCTGCTCAACCACATCGGTGGCGGGCGCTTCCGCGCGTTTTCCGCTGGCAGCAGCCCGCGCGACAACCAGCAACCCAATCCGCTCGGTCTGGAGGCCTTGCGCAAAGCGGGCATTCCCACCGAGGGCCTGTCCAGCAAAAGCTGGGACGTATTCGCCATACCGGATGCGCCCCACATGGACCTGGTGATCACTGTCTGCGACAACGCCGCAGGCGAGGTCTGCCCCTACTGGCCGGGCCAACCGGCCACCGCGCACTGGGGCTATGCCGACCCGTCCGAGGGCCAAGGCAGCGATGACGCAAAGCGCCTTGCATTCACCCAGACCCTGCACCAAATCCGCCGCCGCCTGGAACTCTTCATCAACCTTCCACAAGCCAGCCTGCGCGGCATGGCATTGCAAGAACAGGCCCGCGCGCTGGCCCGCTCGTGAGCGCACGCCACACCTGCCTGGCCGAACTGCTGGGCACCGCCGCCCTCCTCTGCGCGGTGATCGGCTCAGGCATCATGGCCGAGAACCTCGCAGACGGTAACGTGGCCGTGGCGCTGCTGGCCAATACGCTGGCGACGGTGTTTGCTTTGTATGTGCTGATTGAAACCTTGGGTCCGGTCAGCGGTGCGCATTTCAATCCGGCAGTGACGCTGGTGATGGCCGTGCGCGGGGCGCTGCCCCCCCCACTCGCCGGTGCCTACGTGGTGGCGCAACTGATCGGTGCAGCGCTGGGCGCATGGGTCGCGCATGCCATGTTCGGGCTGGACATCGTGCAATGGTCGCTCAAGGTCCGCACTGGCCCGGCCCAATGGTTGGCCGAAGCAGTGGCCACGGCAGGCTTGTTGTTCGTCATTTTGCGTGCGCCCGCAGGCAAAGCCCCGGCGCTGGTGGCCTGCTACATCGGCGCGGCCTATTGGTTCACCGCAAGCACATCCTTTGCCAATCCGGCCGCCGTCTTCGGCCGCATGATGAGCAACACCTTTGCCGGCATCAGCCCGGCTGACGCGCCAGGCTTTGTGCTGGCGCAGCTGGTGGGTGCAGCATTGGGCGTTCTGTTGCACCGCGCGCTGGGACGGCCCGCCGTGGACGATACTGCGCCACCGCCCAACCCGGGCTGAGCACCCAACCGACCATGCCCCATACGAGACCTTTGCCCGAACAACTCGACGCCGCCCGCTTCCAGATCCCCAGCGCCCAGACGCTGGATCCCCCGCAGCGCGCCAGTCACGCGCCACGCTTTTTGCTGCTTTATGGCTCCTTACGCGAGCGGTCCTATAGCAAGCTGCTCACCCTGGAAGCGCAGCGCCTGCTGCAGGCCATGGGCGGTGACACCCGGGTCTTTGACCCAGCGGGCTTGCCCCAACCCGACGGCGCGCCCGACACCCACCCCAAGGTGCAGGAGCTGCGCACGCTGGCCGAATGGTCCGAAGGCATGGTCTGGTGCTCGCCCGAGCGCCACGGCGCCATGACGGGGATCCTGAA
>CANIRI010000162.1 GCA_947469815.1 Comamonadaceae bacterium
AGAACAGTTTGATGTCCTGGCCTTGCGTGACCGCAGCGGTCAGCGGGCTGGAGCCGACTTGGCCGATTTGCACATCGCCAGAGGCCATGGCTTTGATGACATCGCCACCGCCGCCGAACATGCGCCAGTTGATTTTGTAGCCGGTGGCTTTCTCCAGCTCGCCGGATTCGATCACGGCTTGGAAGGGCACCAGCATGTCCTGGTGCGCAAAGGTCACTTCTTTTTTCTGCGCGAAAGCAGAGGTGCTGATCAGGGCCGCGCTGGCAGCCAGCAAAAGCCATTGGCGTTTATTGAATTTCATGAAAGTCTCCTGGTAAAAATTGTGAAGAACAAAGGGTACGAAGAACCGGGGGAACGGGGAACCTAGGGTGGGCCTGTGGCGGGATGGCAGCACAGAAGCAGACTCATCATAGTGAATACATGCCATTCAAACTGTTGTGAGGGCCGACTGCACAGCATGCCGGATGATCTGTCCGATGGCCTTGCAGTCTGTTTGCGAAAGCGAAAGGGGTAAGCGCAGGTCACATAAACCGGCCAGCACGCGCTGGGCGCGGGGCAGGCTTTGTTCCTCACCGAAATAGCGCCAGTGCTGCCACACGCTGGTAAAGCCAACCGGCTCGTCAGCGCCAAACCATTTGATGTGCACGCCACTGCGGGCGCAGGCCGCCACCGCCGCTTGCATCTGCGCGCGGTCCATGTCCACCAGGCTGAATTGGAGCGAGCTGCCGACAAACTGCTCCTGCGGCGGGCGCAGCGGCAAGCGGATATGGGTCTCGCCCAGCAGCGCATCGTGCAGCCAGTGGTAGCGCTGATTCCAGCGCGCGCAGCGTTCCTTCAAGACCTCTCCCAATTGCGAGCGCGCCAGCGCGGCGGGCAAATTGCCCATGCGCAGGCTGAAGTTGGGCGTGTGGTATTTCCAGCGATCAAACACCTCGTGGCCGGGCCGCGCCACGTGCGAGGCGTACAACATATAGCTGCCCGACAGCAGCACCGCCTGCGCGGCCAGATCGGCGTCATGCGTGACCAAGAGCCCGCCTTCGCCGCTATTGGCGTGTTTGTAGCTTTGCAGGCTGAAGCAGCCCGCGATGCCCCAGGTGCCGGTGGCCTTGCCGTTCCAGCCCGCGCCCATGGTGTGGGCGCAGTCTTCAATCAGGCGGATGCCGAACTCGGCGCACACGGCCGTGAGCGCCTCCATATCGCAGATGTGCCCGCGCATGTGCGACAGCAGCAGCGTCTTGGCGCCGCTGGCCTGCGCTTTATGGCGCAGGTCGTCCAGGTCGATCAATAGGTCATCGGTCACATCCACCAGCACCGGCACCGCGCCTGCGTGGGCAATCGCGCCCGGCACCGGCGCCAGCGTGAAGCAATTGCTCAAGACCTTGTCGCCCGGCCGCACACCGCTGCAGCGCAGCGCGGCAAACATGGTGGAACCGCAGGAATTCATGGCCACGCAATAGGGCATGCCGATCTCGGCGGCAAAGTCGGCCTCCAGCGCAGCGGCTTCGCCCGGCTTCGCCCCGGTTTCGCCGTAGCGGTGCAGCTTGGCACTGTCCATCAGGGCCATGGCGGCTTGCACGCCGGCCGGGGGGATGGGTTCCTGCCAGGTCAGGTCGAGTTGCAGGTGCTCTGGGGTGGTGGCGTGGTTCATGGCAATGGGCTGGTAGGTGGCTCAGGCCGGGTGTGCGGATTGGATTTTCTGCCACAGGGCAACCGTGGCCTGCGCCAGCGCGGTGCTGCTGTCAATGCAGCGTGCGTGCAGTGCCGCAGGTGCGCCTTGCAGCGCCATGGGCGCTTCGGTGCAAGCCAGGATGATGCCGTCGACGCCCGCGTTCAGCATGGCCTGTATCGCACGCTCCAGCAGCGGCCCGGCCTCTTGGGTGTTACCGGCCTTGACCATGGCTATGGCCGGTAGCACCCAGTCGTCCAGCGCCTCGTCCGTTGGCGCGAGCAGGTTCAAACCGTGCGCCTGCAAAGCGGGCTCAAACAGCCGGGTTGCCAGCGTTGCCCGCGTGGCCACCAGGCCGATGCGTGCGCCCTTGCCAAAGAGCTGTTCTGCTTGCGCGCAGGCCACATCCACGATGGAGGGAAAGGGCAGGGCGCAGCCCTCACGCAGCTGCGCATGCCAGTAATGCGCGGTGTTGCAGGCCATCACCAGCCCCTGCGCTCCGGCGGCTATCAGCCGGTCGCGCGCTGCCAGCAAAGCGGGCAGAGGAGAGGCACCGCCGTGCAGCAAAGCCGCAGGCCGTCCGGGAATGCGGGGGTCGCTGTGGATGAGCAGCGGCACATGGCCGGCGTCATCTTGCGCGTCAGTGGCCGCGATCACCTTGGCGAAAAAGTCCGCCGTGGCCAGCGGGCCCATGCCGCCGAGCACGCCGATCACGCGAGCGCCCCCTTACAAAGTGCGCAGGGTGCGCAGGGTGTGTAGCGTGAACCGGCGGCCTGGGTGCGTGTCATGGCGCCATGTGTCCTTCAAAAGCGTGCATATAGCCGTATAAGCCGACTGCGCCGCCGGTGTGCAAAAACACGATGTTCTGGCCCTTGCGGTAATGGCCTTTGCGGACCAGGTCGATCAGCCCGGCCATGCCTTTGCCCGAATACACCGGGTCCAGCAAGATGCCCTCAAGACGCGCCAGCATGGTGACGGCTTCCATCATGCTGGGCGTGGGAATACCGTAGCCCTCGCCGATGTAATCGCAGTTGGCGACCACCTTGTCGCGCGACACCGAGCCGGGCACGCCCAGCAAGTCCGCCGTCTGTTGCGCCAGCAGAAAAACCTTGTCTTCCTGCGACTGGCGCGGTGCCCGCACGCCAATGCCGAGCACCGGAATCTGCGTGCGTGCGCCCTCCATGCCCACCACCAGCCCGGCCTGCGTGCCTGCGCTGCCGGTGGCATGCACCAGTTCGTCGATGTTCAGGCCCATGTTCATCGCCTGATCGGCGAGTTCCAGCGCGGCAGTCACATAGCCCAAAGCGCCCAGCGCGTTGGAGCCGCCGCCGGGAATGATGTAGGTCTTGCGGCCCTTGGCACGCAGTTGCGCGGCCAGGTCTTCCATGGCTTTGTCCATCGGCGTGTTGCCTGGAACCTCGCTCACGTGCGCGCCATACAAATGGTCCAGAAACACATTACCCGAATGCTGGTAATCGGCGTGGCGGTAGCCGGTACGGTCTTCCAGAATGATGTGGCATTCCATGTCCATCTTGGCGGCGATGGCAGCGGTCTGGCGCGCGTGGTTGGACTGCGTGGCACCTTGCGTGATCAGGGTGTCGGCACCGTGTTGCACCGCGTCGGCCACCAGGTATTCCAGCTTGCGGGTCTTGTTACCGCCCGTGGCCAGGCCGGTGCAGTCATCGCGCTTGATCCACAGATTGGGGCCGCCCAAAGCCGCGGTCAGGCGGTGCATGGGCTCCAGCGCGGTCGGGCCGTGGGTGATGCGGATACGGGGGAATTTGGCGAGTTTCATGCGGTGGTCTCGTGGTCTGTAAAAAAGGTTGGCGGTCTGAAAAGATGTGCGGGCTTTAACTGTCTGCGCGGGTTTGGCTCCAGGACTCGGCGGGGTAGTCGTCCAAATGGCCCAGCGCAAATTGCTGATCGGGGAAAAAGGTGTGCAGCCGGATGTCGCCGCTGCGGGCGTGGCCTTCCATGCCTTCGAGCCGCGAGATGCGCGCGGCCACCGGGCCGACCGCTGCACCCGCCGCGCGGTCCAGGCGTTGCCAGGTCAATGTCTTGATGAATTTGCCCACCGACAAGCCGCCTGAGTAGCGCGATGCGCCCCGCGTGGGCAGGATGTGGTTGGGGCCGGCGCATTTGTCGCCATAGGCCACCGTGGTGTTCTCACCCAAAAACAGCGAGCCGTAATTGCGCAGGTTTTTCAGCCACCAGTCCAGGTCATGCGCCATCACCTGAACGTGTTCGCTGGCGTAGTGGTCGCTCAGGGCGACGGCCTCTTCGGGGGTGTCCACAACGGCCACTTCGGCGTAATCGCGCCAGGCGGCGGTGGCGGCGCTGCGGGCCGGTTCGGGCAGGGCGGAGATCGCTGCCGGTGCGCGTGCAATCACCTGCTCGGCCAGCAGGCGCGAGGTGCTGATCAACCACACCGGTGAGTCCGGACCGTGTTCGGCCTGACCGATCAGGTCTGCGGTGACGATGTCGGGATCCGCGCTGTCGTCGGCAATCACCAGCGACTCGGTGGGACCCGCCACCACGTCAATCCCCACCTGCCCGAACAGCAGGCGCTTGGCTTCGGCCACGTAGCGGTTGCCAGGGCCTACGATGATGTCCGCCGCCTTGCCCGAAAACAAACCCTGCGCCAATGAGGCGATGGCTTGCACCCCGCCCAGAGCCAGCACCACATCGGCGCCACTGAGTTGCAGCGCATACAAAATGGCCGGGTGGATGCCGTGCGCGCCGTGTGCCGGGGTGGCTGCCACGATGTTCCGGACGCCCGCCACCTTGGCCGTGCCCACGCTCATGATGGCGCTGGCCGCGTGCGCGTAGCGCCCGCCGGGTATGTAGCAGCCCGCCGTCTGGCAGGGGATGAGACGTTGCCCGGCGCGCAGACCGGGCATGAATTCCACATCGAACTCCTGCATGGAGGCGCGCTGTTGCCGGGCAAAGTCGGTCACGCGCTGATGGGCAAAGCGGATATCGTCTTTGACGCCCTGCGCCAGGGCTTTTTCGGCGCGCGCGAATGCCTCGGGTCCGAGCACGATGGGGCCGTTCCAGCCGTCGAGTGAATTGGCGTAGGCGCGCACCCGGTCTTCGCCGCCGATACGGATTTCGCGCAACATGGTTTGCACCGTCTCGGTGGTCGAGGCGTCGGTGCTTTGGGCGGTCAGGGTCGCGGTCTTGAGGTAGTGCGTAGGCATAACGTGCTGGGGTCTGTGTGGCATCCATAATAGACAGCGTTTTCACACACACATCAGACCAGATTAGAACAATGCATAAGACCAGTTTTGTATTCTCCGCAAGGGCCTTGTTGCCCTCGGCGCTGGACTGAGCCCGTGGCACGCAGCACCGCCGGGCCGGACATGATGTGGCGGCGGCTGTTCCGCCGGTTTGACGACCGCAACAGCACGCTGCAAACCCGCTTGCAAGACATGCTGGTGCACGCGCTGGCCGAGGGCTTTATTGCGCCGGGCGCGGCCTTGCCTTCCAGCCGGGGTCTGGCTCTGGCGCTCGGTATGTCACGCACCACGGTCACCCTGGTGTTACAGGACTTGTGTGACAAAGGCTGGATCCAGGCGCGTTCGCGCAGTGGCTACTTTGCCAACAGCGACCCGGCAGCCGCGCCGCTGGCGAGCCTGGCGCAGCGCAGTGCCGCAGTGGATGCCGGTCTGTGGGATCGCCGGATCAAACAGCGCCCCAGTGCCCAGCGCAATATCCGCAAACCCTCGGACTGGCAGCAGCAACCCTACCCATTCATTTACGGGCAGTGGGATGTGAACTTGTTCCCGTTTCGCGATTGGCGCAGCTGCGTGCTCGAATCGCTGCAAGCGCAGTCGGTGCGGCGCTGGGCCGTGGACCACATTGACCGGGACGAAGACAGCCTGGTCACGCAAATCCATGGGCGCTTATTGCCAGCACGCGGAATCTGGGTCGAGCGTGATGAGATTTTGGTGACCAACGGCGCGCAGCACGCCAGTTATCTGCTGGCCAGTGTGCTGATGGATGCGGGCACGCGCATCGGCATGGAAGACCCCGGCTACCCGGACGCGCGCAATGTGTTCGCGCTGCGTGGCGCGCAGGTGCTGCCCTTGGCGGTTGATACCGACGGTCTGCTGCCCGGCCCGGCGCTTGCACAGTGCGATTACGTTTATCTCACACCCAGCCACCAGTGCCCCACGACGGTCACCATGTCCCTGGAGCGCCGCTTGGCGGTGCTGGAGCAGGCGCGCGCGCACGACATCGTGCTGCTGGAGGACGACCACGAGAG
>CANIRI010000163.1 GCA_947469815.1 Comamonadaceae bacterium
CTGGGCGCTTCGACATCCACTTCTGTTCCCCCCCTATCTGGAGCCACCGATGCACGGTAGTTTTTTGCGGCCTGCCACGCTGGTCTTGGCCGCCGCCGAGCTGCTCAGTGGCTGCGCTGATTTTTCGGGCATTGCGCCCGAGGCGCAATTGCGCTCGGCCACAGCGGTCGGCCTGAAAGATCCGCCGCCGCTGACTGCGGCCGAGTTGGATGCGGTCAACGCACCCAACCCGTGGTGGGAGCAATTTGGCGATCCGCGCCTGGACGCGCTGGTCGAGCAGGCGCTGCTAAACAGCCCCAGCCTGCGCGTCGCACAGGTCCGCACCGCGCGGGCCCGCGCGGTCATAGCCCGTGTCGAGGCAGACCGGCAGGTGCAGGTCACCGGCAGCGCAGAGGCCAGCCGCCAACGCTTCAGCGGCCGTGGTTTTTACCCGCCACCGATTGGCGGATCCGAGTATGAATTGGCCACCGTACAGGCCACCGCCAGTTATGAGTTCGACTGGTTCGGCAAGAACCGCGCAGCGCTCAATGTGGCAGTTGGTCAAACCGCTGCGGCGCAGGCGGATGCGCAAGCAGCACGGCTGTTGCTGGCGGCGCAGGTCACCCGCCACTACATCGCTTTGCTGCGCCTGCAGGCCCAACGCGAGTTGCTGGAGCAAACTCTGGTGCAGCGCCAACGCATAGCCGAGATCAGTGCCCTGCGTTTCAAAGCGGGGCTGGAAAGCGAGCTCGAACCGCTTTTGAACAACCCCAGCGTGCCCGAGATACGCCGCCAGATGGCCGAAGTGCAAGAGCAGGCCGCCCTGCTGGACAACGCCATGGCTGCCCTCACCGGCCGGCCCCTGTTCGGGCAAGGCGCACAGGCCACGCAGTTGGGCCGCCTGCAAGACCTGCGCAGCACACAGGTTCCAGAAAACCTGATGCTCGATTTGCTGGGCCGACGCCCCGACATCACGGCCGCACGCTGGCGTATCGAAGCCAGCCTGCATGAAGTCAACCTGGCCAAAACCCAGTTCTATCCCAACGTGAATGTGGTCGGCGTGTTCGGCCTGAGCAGCGTGGGACTGGGAAACATCGCGGCTTCCAACACCGACCAATGGAACGTGGGCCCGGCGATCCGGCTGCCGCTTTTTGACGGCGGGCGCTTGCGTGCGCAGTTGCGGGGCAAAGCCATCGACGTGGATGCTGCCATCGAGGCGTACAACGTGCTCGTAGTCGATGCCGCCCGCGAGGCAGCGGACCAGTGGGTGAGCGCCGCTGCGATCCAACAACAACAAATCGCGCAGCAAGCCTACCAAGCCAACGCCCGCGCGCTGTACGCCATTGCCCAGCAACGGTTCACCGCCGGCCTGACCCACCAGAACATGGTGCTCCAGGCTGAGGGCAAAGTCTTAGAACAGCAGCGCATCGCCATTGACCTGACGGCGCGGGCACTGGACACCCAGGTGCTGCTGGTGCGCGCTGTCGGCGGCACCTATCCCATCCAAGCCGCACCGAATGCGAACTGAAGCCACACACCAATGCAAAACGAACCCTCATCCCCTGACGTACAAGCCAAACCGCAGGTATCCACGCCTGCCGCGCCACTGGCCACAACGGCTGCTGCGCCGCCCGTGCAGCCCGATCGCTCGAATAAGCGCGCCAAGGCACTCAGCATGGTGGCCATCGTGGTCGTGCTGGGTCTGTCCTATGGCGGCTACACCTGGTACGAGGGCCGTGCGGAAGAGAGCACGGATAACGCCTATGTGCAAGGCAATGTGGTGCAAATCACTCCGCAAATCGGGGGTACGGTCAGCGCCATCCAAGCCGATGACACCGACTTTGTCAAAAGCGGCCAAACCGTGGTTCAGTTGGACACCGCCGATGCCCAGGTTGCTTTGCAAACGGCGCAAGCGCAGCTCGCGCAGGCCGTGCGCCAGGTGCGCAGCCTGTACGCCAATAACACCACGCTGGGGACACAAATCACGCTACATGAAGCGGACGTGGTCAAAGCGCAGATCGAGGTCAACCGCGCCAACGATGATCTGGCGCGCCGCCAGTCGCTGACCGGTAGCGGCGCGGTATCCCGCGAAGAAGTCGCACACGCCCAGGCCATAGTGACCCAAGCCCAGGCATCGCTCAACGCCGCACGCAATGGGGTTACCGCCGCGCGCGACCAGTTGCTCAGCGGTCGCACCCAGACGGATGGCACCAGCCTGGAGGGTCACCCCAGCGTGATGGTGGCTAGCGCCAAGGTGCGTGAGGCGTACTTGACGCTGCACCGCTCCACCATCACCGCGCCGGTAGACGGCTATGTCGCCAAGCGCACGGTGCAAGTCGGGCAACGCATTGCGGCCGGCGCACCGCTGATGTCGGTGATCGCGCTCAAGGCCTTGTGGGTCGATGCCAATTTCAAAGAAGTGCAGCTGCGCAATATCCGCATCGGTCAACCGGTGACGCTGACTGCAGACTTGTACGGCAAGCGGGTGGTCTACCACGGTACGGTCGCTGGTATGAGCGCGGGCACGGGTGCAGCGTTCTCGCTGCTGCCTGCGCAAAACGCCACCGGTAACTGGATCAAGGTGGTGCAGCGCGTACCGGTGCGCATCCGGCTGGACCCGCAGGAAATCACCAACAGCCCGCTGCGCGTGGGCCTGTCCATGGAGGCCACCGTCAACGTGAGCGACCAAAGCGGCAAAACACTGGCTGAAGCTGCTCCCCTGAACGCACCCGCCACCGACGCAGCCCAGGCCCCCGCCGCAACCGATGTCTACGCCGCGATGGACGCACAGGCAACCGAAGAGATCCAACGCATCGTGCGCGCCAACGCCGGCGGCATGGTCAAACCGGCAGGCAAATGAGCGGAACACCCGCCGCTTTCACGCCGCACCCGCCGCTGGAGGGCGCTGCGCGCCTGTGGGGCACCGTGGCGCTGTCGGCGGCCACCTTCATGAATGTGCTGGATTCGTCGATCGCCAACGTCTCGCTGCCCGCGATTGCCGGCGATCTGGGCGTGAGCCCCAATCAGGGCACCTGGGTCGTCACCAGTTTTGGCGTGGCCAACGCGATTGCCGTGCCGCTGACCGGTTGGCTGTCGCAACGCTTCGGGCAGGTGCGCTTGTTCACCCTGAGCGTGCTCTTGTTCACGCTGGCCTCCTGGCTTTGCGGACTGGCACCCAATATGGCCACGCTGATTGCCATGCGCGCCTTGCAAGGCTTTGTGGCCGGGCCCATGATGCCGCTGGCGCAAACCCTCTTGCTGTCGAGCTACCCGCCGGCTATGGCCGGAATGGCGATGGCGCTGTGGGCTATGACCACCTTGGTAGCGCCCGTGATGGGGCCGCTGCTCGGCGGTTGGATAACCGACCACACGCATTGGGGTTGGATTTTTTATATCAACATCCCGGTGGGCATATTGGCGGCGTTTGTGACCTGGTCGATTTACCAAAAGCGCGAAACCCAGCGCGCCAAACTGCCCATCGACACGGTGGGCCTGACGCTGCTGGTGCTGGCGGTAGGCTGTCTGCAAATCATGCTGGACCGGGGCAAGGAGTTGGACTGGTTTCACTCCAGCGAAATCATCACTCTGGGCATCGTGGCGGTAGTTTGTGGCGCGTTTTTTATCGCCTGGGAACTCACTGACAAACACCCGGTTGTCGATTTGCGGCTGCTCAAGCGGCGCAATTTTCTGGTCGGATCGGTCTGCCTGTCGGTGGCGTATTCGCTGTTCATTGGCAACCTGGTGCTGCTGCCGCTGTGGCTGCAGCAGTTCATGGGTTACACATCCACCCAAGCGGGCGAAATGCTGGCGCCCGTGGGCTTGTTCGCGATTCTGCTGTCGCCCATCGTCGGTAAAAACGTGCAAAAAACCGATCCGCGCATGCTGGCCACATTCGCCTTCATCATGTTCGCAGTGGTGCTGCAAATGCGCGCGCACTTCAACACCCAGGCCGACTTCTTCACCATCATGCTGCCCACTTTTCTGCAGGGTATTGCGGTGGCGTTTTTCTTTATCCCGCTGACCAGCATCACGCTGGGGGGCTTGCCGCCGCAGCAAATTGCCTCGGCCTCGGGCCTATCGAATTTCACCCGAATTGTGGGCGGCGCATTCGGCACCTCGATCACCATCACGCTGTGGCAGGACCGGGCGGCAGTTCACCACGCCGAACTGACCGAACTGGTAAACCGAGGCAGCCAGGCTGCCATGGGCGCGATGGGTAATCTGGACGCCATGGGCCTCAGCCCGGAGCAAAGCCTGGCGAACATCAACCGCCTGATTGACCAACAGGCGTTCATGCTGGCGTCCAACGATATTTTTGGCGGCTCCGCGCTGATTTTTATGCTGCTGATTCCCACCATTTGGTTCGCCGAGCGGTTGCGTCCGCCGGTGGTGCAGGCCCAAGCCGCCAAAGCGCCCGCGCCGGCTGCGGCAGACGCGGCAGCTGGCGCGCATTAAGTCGTTAACGAAGGAAATGCGCCGCTGTAGACCTGCCAGGTAAAGGCCACCATGGCAAAGCCCAGCACCAGACCCAACAGGGTGAATGCGCCCGGAATGCCTTCGCCATTGCGGGCGCGCTTGTAGCCGTTCACCATGGCACGCACCAGGTTCTCGCGGTGCAGCAAACCGGTGGCGATGACGGCGGCCACGTGCAGGCCCACCAGCACGATGATGCCGTTGCCCACCAGCTCGTGGAGCTCGCTCCATAAGTCGGCGCTGCCGTCCTGGTAACTCGCCCAGCCTGTGGCATCGGCCATGGCAACCACCACCAACAAAGCCACTACCGCCCAGCCGCCAGCCGGGTTATGCCCGAGGTAATGGGTTCGGGCTTGGGTTTGTCCGGCGCGCCAGGCTTGCGGCAGGTAAGCACGCAGGTAGGACAGCACGGCTGCCGGACTGGTCACAAAATCGGCGAATCGCGCATAGCGGCTGCCCACAAAGCCCCAGACCAAGCGCCAGGCCACCAGCACACCGGAGCTATAGCCCAGCGCCAGATGCAGCATGCGGCTGCGCTCGCTCTCCGCCGTCAGCCAGGCACCCAGCACGCAGACCGCGAGCAACCAGTGGAAGACCCGCGTGGGAAGGTCCCAGATCAGTTGTGGTGTCGTGGGTATATCAACGGGTTTGTCGGGCGTGCTCATTTGGGAATCCGCACGCCGTCCTCATTGAAGTCGCCGCGCGCGGCACCGCTGTGGCAGGCACCGCAGTTGGCCGCGCTCTTGATGCTGGCGCGCTTCCAGACCGAGGCGGATACCTCGTCGTGTTTGCGAATGAACCAATCGCTGCGGGTGATGCGGAACTCGGGACTCGCCGCTGCCTGGCGCGCGCTGGTGGCCGCGTTGGCCAGAAGCCAGGTGCTGATCTCCTGCTGGGTTTTGCTGTCAATCGAGGCGTCCACGCCATAGTGCTTGTCCAGCCCGGCCATGATGCCGCGCCAGTTGGCCTTGCCCGTAAGAGAAGGTGGATACGCCATGTGGCAACTGCTGCACTCGGCGGTAAAGCTGGCCGGTGCGCCTTTGATGGATTGCACGGCCTCGGCACGCGCCAGCACCACCAAGGCGGGCAACACACACAAAACAAAAGCCATAGCGGCGCGGCGGGGGAACTCGGAGTTCGTCATAGATTCCTTGTTGGGGTTTATTTGAGGCTGATCAGCCAGGCGAGCACATCGGCTTTTTCACGGGCTGTGCATTCCCGCGACAGTACGTCTTTGCAATTGCGGCGGAACCACTTATCGACCTTGGCCGCGTCGGTGAAGCGCTGCGGGTTGAAGGCCGGGGCCATAGGCTCGATCACTTTGTGGGTGACCGCGTGCTCGCCCTTGCCAGTGGGAACCGCACCGTGGCAGGATGCACATTTCCACTCGCTGCCGTGGGTCTTGTTAAAGAACTCTTGGCCGCGCGCCGCATTGCC
>CANIRI010000164.1 GCA_947469815.1 Comamonadaceae bacterium
ACTGGTATTGCAAGCCATCCAACATGGTCTGGTCGTAGGTGGTGGCCCAGTCGCGGTACAGGGCCTGCGAATCAGCCTGGGTCTGCAGCCCGTAGGCGCGCGCCAGCAAAGCGCGGGCGTCGGCATCCAGTTTGGGGTGGCTGTGCGGGTCGGGTGCAGGGTGGCTCATGGGCAACAGTTTAGAGTCCGCCTTCCAACAGGTGGACAAGGGGCACGCGGTATGGCAAAGGTGGCGGTAATCGGCGGCGGGTTTGTCGGCCTGTCCAGCGCCTATTGGTTGCTGCGCGACGGGCACCAGGTGACGCTGTTTGACGCGGCGGGCGTGGGCCACCGCGCAGGCGGCGCGTCCTTTGGCAACGCGGGCACCTTTGCCACCTACGCCTGCATCCCGGTCAACAACCCCTCGGTGTTCCGCGACCTGCCGCGCTACCTGCTCTCAGCCGACAGCCCTTTCCGCGTGCGCTGGCGGCATCTGCCGGAACTCACGCCCTGGCTGCTGCGGTTTTTGTTGCACTCCACGCAGCAGCGTTCCACCGCCACGGCCACTGCCTTGTCGCATCTGCTGGGCCGCGCCTACAGCGGCTATGCCGATCTGATCACCCAAGCCGGGCTGGAGCCGCTGGTGCAGCGGCAAGCTTGCCTGTACCTATATTCGGGCGAAGCCGCGTTCCAGGCCTCGCAGCCCACGTTAGCCCTGCGCCAGCAATTGGGCGTGCAAACCCAGGTGCTGGACGCGCGCGAAGTCGCCGCCTTGGAGCCCGCGCTGGCCCCGCTGTTCGCGCGCGGCGTGCTGTTTCCCGATTCCTGGTTTCTGTCCGACCCCGGCGCTTTTGTGACGCAACTTGCGCAATGGCTAGTGGACAAGGGCATGACGCTGCACACCGAGGCCGTCACGCGCATCAGCCCCCTGCCCAACGGCGTGGTGCTGGAGGCACAAGGGCAGACCACCGCGTTTGACCACGTGGTGCTGGCCGCCGGAGCGCACGGCCGCCAACTCGCGGCGCAATGCGGCGACGCCGTGCCGCTGGGCGCGGAGCGCGGTTACCACCTGCTGTTTGAGGGCAGCCGCGCGCTGATCTCGCGCCCGGTGGGCTGGGCCGAGCGCGGTTTTTACATGACGCCCATGGCGCGCGGCGTGCGCGTGGCGGGCACCGTGGAGCTGGCCGGGCTGGGGCGCGAGCAGCACCCGGGCCTGCTGGATTTGCTGCGCTTCGCCTCCAAGCGCGCGCTACCCGGCTTGGGCGAACCCAGCGAACCGTGGCTGGGCTTTCGACCCACCCTGCCCGACGGCTTGCCGGTCATGGGACACGCCAGCGGATCGCGCCGCGTGGTCTATGCCTTCGGGCACCAGCACATCGGGCTGACGCTGGGCGGCATCAGCGGGGCTATCGTGGCGGACCTGGTTGCAGGGCGCAGCCCCGCGCTGGACTTGGCACCCTATTCGCCGCGCCGCTTTTGACGATTGGAACTTCCATGACCACCCTGCTAATCCGCAACGCCCACACCATCGCCACGCAGAACGACGCGGGTGATGAACTGCACAACGCATCCATCCTGTTGCAAGACGGGCTGATCGCATCCATCGGTCCAGCCTATGAGCTGCCGGATACGGCGGACGAGGTGATTGACGCGCGCGGCCATCTGGTGGTGCCCGGTCTGGTCAACACCCACCACCACATGTACCAGTCGCTCACCCGCGCCGTGCCGGCGGTGCAGAACGCCGAGCTGTTTGGCTGGCTGCGCGGCCTGTACCCGATCTGGGCGGGCCTGACGCCTGAGATGGTGCGGGTCAGCACGCAAGTCGCCATGGCCGAGCTGCTGCTCAGCGGCTGCACCACCAGCAGCGACCACCTCTACATCTACCCCAACGGCGTGCGGCTGGACGACAGCATCGAAGCGGCCCGCGCCATCGGCATGCGCTTTGTCGCCACGCGCGGCAGCATGAGCGTGGGCGAATCGGCCGGTGGCTTGCCACCCGACAGCCTGGTGGAAAACGAAGACGCGATCCTGGCAGACACCCAGCGTCTCATCGAGCGCTACCACGACGCCCGCCACGGCGCGATGACGCAGGTCGGCGTGGCCCCGTGTTCGCCCTTCAGCGTCAGCCGGGACCTGATGAAAACCTCGGCCGAACTGGCGCGCAGCCACGGCGTGCGCATGCACACGCATCTGGCCGAGAACGACCATGATGTGGCCTACAGCCTGGAGAAATTCGGCTGTACCCCGGCGCAGTACGCGCAAGACCTGGGCTGGACCGGGGCCGATGTCTGGCACGCGCACTGCGTGAAGCTCGATGAACCAGGCATCAGCCTCTTTGCCGCCACCCGCACCGGCGTGGCGCACTGCCCGTGCAGCAATATGCGCCTGGCCAGCGGCATCGCCCCGGTGCGCCAGATGCTGAACGCCGGTGTAGCGGTCGGTCTGGGCGTGGACGGCAGCGCCAGCAACGACGGCGCAAACATGCTGGCCGAAGCCCGCCAGGCCCTGCTGCTGGCGCGGCTGCGCAAATCCTTGGAAGCGCCGCACACCGACGCGCAAGGCCGCACGGTGTTCGGCTGCGACACCGCCCCGATGGAGATGACCGCACGCGACGCGCTGCGGGTGGCTACGCGCGGCGGCGCGCAGGTGCTGGGCCGCAGCGACATCGGCCAGTTAGCCCCCGGCATGTGCGCCGACCTGGCCTTGTTTGATCTGGGCACCTTGGGCCAAGCCGGTGGCGCGGTGCACGACCCGGTGGCCAGCCTGCTGCTCTGCGCCAGCGCGCAAGCCGCTTACACCGTAGTCAACGGCCGGGGCGTCGTGCGCCAAGGGCAATTGGCCACGCTGGACGCGGGGCCGCTGGTGGAGCAGCACAACCGGCTGGCGCGGGAGTTGGTGGGGGCTTGATGCGCTAAGCAGAGCGCGGCTTGTCAGCTCGTGGGGTTGAGCGCGAAGCTAGGTTGGATAGTTTCTCGGTCAGTCGGCCCGAGACGTATTTATGCAACACGCTGGCGATAAACGTCTGGTATGGGATGCCTTCTTCCAATGCCCGCGCCTGAATGTCCATCAGGTCAGGGGAGGACAGCCGGATATTGATCCGTCGATCTTTGATAAAGGTCGCGGTAGCCACTGCCTTGAACTTCGTGCGATCCGCTTTTGAAGGGGAGGTGGATTGAAGTTGTCCCTTTTCATAAGCAGTCAGAAGACCTTTTTCGTACGCATCAAGTTTTTTCATCTGGGCTGTTCCTCAGCAAGTAGTCCCGCGTAGCCTTTCTGCTGGGAATCACGGTTTTCAAGAAGAAGTAATCGGATTCTTCAACATAAGGCACCAAATAAACATAGGCATCAAGCGCCACGACAAGAACGGACTGGTTGGGGTATTTGTCCGGGTTCGGATGGCGTAGCTGATCCAGTAAACCATCCGCTTCGAGCGCGAGAACAATTTCCTCAAAAGAGACGCTGCGCTCAATTTTCAGCGCCTCATTTTTGTCGTGATTCCAGCGGAATGGCTTCATGCTGCATTCTAGGCGGATGTGTGCCTATTGTCACCATTTATGGGGTACGCCTATCTTTGCCGCTCAGCTGAAGCCACGCGATAGTCGGCAAGCGCCTCAGCGGCCAAGTGGTCCAGCTTGCCAGAGGATGCATCATTCTCGATTTGCCTATCCCAAGCATGTCCATCAAATTCCGCGAACCACCGCCGAAATTCCGCTAGCTCCAGAGGAGGTAACGATTCCACCGCATGCTCAATCGACTTGACGTTTTCCATACTTTTCCTTCTTTAAGGACGTAGTTTTCCAAGTGTGCAACAAGCCGAGCCGAGCCGGTTTTATTGCCGTATCAGATCGCGTTCACCTAGAGGGGCCTCGCCCGAAACCAGCGGAAACGCGGATGGGTTGCGAATGGACTGTACCGATAAGTCGACGTCCAAACCCGGCCAATAGAGGTGGTCTAGGGTTGGCCACTGAACGTTGGTAATCTGTTCAATCGTCCCCTTGCGAAACCACGGGAATTGATCAAAGGGCACGAGCAGCTCTTCGTCGCCAAGCAAGAGCCAAAATCCGTGCTTGGAAACGTGGGTAACTTCAGCTGCCAAAGTGGTGATTCCAGGCATCTTGGATCTCCTTCAAATGTGCATTCACGACTGCTTGCGCCTGTCGAAGCTGCGTAGCAGAAAGACCGGTATGGTTGGCGAGCGCCACCTGCGGCGTCAGCCAAAACTTCGCTTCGCCGTCCACATGTGACACATGGACGTGAATCCGCGCCTCCTCTCTAGAAAAAAAGAAAAGGCGGAATTGGCCATCACGAACAATAGTAGGTGCCATGCGGTTACTGTAACCAACTTATCTTCCGACAGGCCGACTTACCACTGCCCAGGCTGGCGAAAATGCGCCAGCTATCGACAGCCCGGGCCTGGTGACTTGCCCTTAAACCGAGCCCTTCACGAGCGCTGCCGATGCGTGTAACTGGAGACCCGGTGCGGCTACAACTTTGAGGATGGTAGCAACTCCATTCTGTATGGTTCTCGCACGGTACTTCCCCGCGTCCATTTCGACGACGGGATACCTGTCCGGTATCCGTCCATCTTCCGCTACGCGATCTTGCGGACAGGCTCCACCGCACGGGAATCCCAAGGCAAGGGCCGCGTCCAGGGCGCCGCGGTCAATGCCCGTTTGTGCGCTGGAAATGATTTTGGATAGGGGCATGTCAAGGTGGCGGCTGGTGACGGCTAACTTGGATCTACTCCGTGCTGCGCGGCTTTATCGCAAGGTACCGGTTGCCCGCAGAGTTAGGTCGCGGCTGGCACATAGCTGAACATGAAATATGCGCAAACAGGCCAGCCAATAAAGCCACCTACGCTAAGGGCAAGAGGCCCGACGATGCGCTCAATAATGAAGCCGAGCATTGACGCTGCAAGACCAATAACAAATATGGCAATGGGAGCCCACCAAACAACTGCCCAGCCGTAATACACGAGATAGGCGAGGCCAGTAAACATGCCAGCGAGGGCGGAAGCATTGAGAGCCAGCGCGAAAAACTGGCTTGCACCCCGAAAGTTTTTCACGTGCAACTGCTGCTAGAAAACGAAAATTCCGATCAAGCAGTAGAACGCGATTGAAGGCCAGGAAAGTGTTTGCATCTGTTAACCACTCCTTGAAAACCTGACATAAAGCTGAGCAAGCGACAGTAACTGGGGCGGGCGCCACAATGACCAAAATATCTCGAGTACCGCCATCCCTGCGCTGGTAGCTTGCCGTTGGCACCTCGCTTAATCGGTAAGTTAGGCCTCAGCGCTCGTATTCTCGCGCTTTGAGTCATGACTTGATTTGACGGCCGCCAGGAAATTTGCCACCTCCATCAGCACTTCCCTACCATTTTGCTGAATTCTGTGACGCGCTTTCGGCTGTACGAACGCATCTAATAAGGGTGCAATTTTGCTGACGAATATCTCAACCTCCCCCCGTTGAAATGATTCTCGATTCTTACTAGCTTCAAGAAGTAGAGTTCTTACATCAGCGGCATCGTTGTCCGGATTTATGCCGCTGAGGCTGGTGGCTGATGCGCCGGGCCCGTACTTCTCCATCGACTTCTGAGCGCGCTCGCAGTGCGCCTTAAGTTCGGCGAGGTCTGAGGTGCGTCGCTGATTTACGATTTGCCGCTTCGCTAGTTCGGCTTCCCCTGCAGACTTCTTTGAGGCGACCGCTTGCTGCTGGGATAAGACTGCGCCCCATATCGATACGACAGTTCCGAAAATTGTGAGGCCCAGGTTCCAATCTATAGCTGCATCCATCAGGCCTCCAGCAGCGTACGGATTTGAGCCGCCGACATGTTGTAAGGGCGATGCCAAGACGACCATAGCAAAGTCATCCGGCCGTAGGTTTCCAGCATCG
>CANIRI010000165.1 GCA_947469815.1 Comamonadaceae bacterium
AAAAACGCCGGCGGTTGCACAAAGCGTTTTTGCGCTACCACGACCCTAACAACTGGCCGCTTTTGCGCGAAGCGCTCAAGTCCATGGGCCGCGTCGATTTGATTGGCAACGGCAAGCACCATTTGATTCCCACCTTCCAGCCCATGGTGGACGGCAGTTACAAAAGCGCCCGGCGCAAGAACTCCACGGCCGCCCCGGCGCAAAAGCCCAATCGCCAACCGGTGCCCGGCCGCATGCTGACCCAGCACACCGGTTTGCCCCCGCGCGTCACCGGCGCGGCGCGGGTCACGCGCAAAGGCAGTGGCGCGTGAGCGCATTGGGGCGCTGCGCTTTCTCAGGCGGTTAGAATCCGTGGCTCCGGAGAGGTGGATGAGTGGTTTAAGTCACACGCCTGGAAAGCGTGCGAGGGGTAAAACCCTCCGCGGGTTCGAATCCCGCCTTCTCCGCCACGTTAATTGATCAGCACTGGTTTTTTTCATCCAACCAGGCCCATGAGTGACCCGTCAGGTCACATCATCACTCCGATACAGCAAAGCTCATTCAGCAGGCTTACCCCGTCTTGTGAAAAACGGGCTACTTCACCACTTCACTAATCGTCAGCTTCACCTGCTTCGCCCCCACAGCCACATGCTGCAGTGTTCCGATCAAGTCGCCCGGCTGCGGCATGGCTTGGCCGTATTTGGAAATGCGGGCCTTCACGGTGACGTGGGATTGACCGGATAGCTTGGCATCTGGGCGCATGGCCATGCTGTCGTCCAGGTTGAAGTCCAGCGGCAGCGCTTGCACGGTGGTGCGCATGATCGCCAGTGGCATGGGGCTGCCTTGTTCGGCGTGGGCGTAGATGAACACCACGTCCGTGGGATTTGCCTGGGCTTTGATGCTGTCGGAAATGGTGACCCGGCCGCTGATGCTGCTTGCAGCGTTGGCGAGAGGGTCTGGCTTTTTGGCTTGGGCGCCAAGTTCTACGCCGGCTTTTTCCGCAGCCGCGCGCAGCGCGTTGTCGACGGCAACGGCCTCTTGGCTGCCGTCGGCAAGCTGGCTGCGCAGGGTTGACCAATAGGCCAGGGCTTGCTTGAATTGCCCCTCGGAAAACGCGGCGCTACCAGCCAGCAGCAAGGCGTTGGCATGTTGTGGGTTTTTGGCCAGGATTTTGCGGATCACGTCCCAGGGTTCGCCCGCGAACTGGCCGCCGTTTTTGGCCGCGATCACCTCCGCCCGTTCAATCGCAAGCCGGTCGTCGGTATCGAGCGCCACGGCACGGTTGTAGGCCTCTATGGCTTCGTCGTACTGGTTTTGGTTGCGGTGGGCGCGCCCCAGCAACACCCAGCTTTGGGCATCGTTCGGGTTGGTCTTGAGCTTGGCTTTGAGTTTCTCGGCCATGGCTGCAAAGTCCGGCGCGCTATCTTGCTCTGCGCGCGCGGTCAGCGACGGCTCCACAACCGCCATCGGGTCGCCCAGGGTCAGGTAGACAAAAGAACCCAGCAGCGGAAACACCAGCGCCATGACCACGGCGCTCACGACGGCGCGCTGGTTGGTGCCGGTTGACGCGCTGGCCGTCGACTCTGCGGCTTGGGGAATGTCCTGCACCACGCGGATCGAAAGGTCCTGCCGCGCGCGTTCGAAATCGGCTGGGGCCATCGCGCCGGATTGCACGGCATCTTGTAATTCCTGCAGCTCCTCGCGGTAGATGCGGGCGCTGTCCTCATCCGTCACTTCGACGCGGCCGGGCTTCGGTTTGCGCAGCATGGTCCACAACAAAACCGCAACCACCAAAAAGGTGAGAGCCAAGGCGATGGCGACAAATTGGGAGACAGGATTCACGGGTGGTCCGTCGGGTTGAGAACATGATCCGCGCGCGCCCGTTGGGCGTCGCTCAGGGCCGTATGGCCGGTTTGTTTTTGGCGCTCGCGCACGTAGAGCCAGCCCATGGCGATGGCACCGAACAGCACCGCAAAGGGGCCGAACCACAGCAGCCAGGTCACGGGTTTGACTTCCGGCCGGTAAAGCACAAAGTCCCCGTAACGCGCGACCAGATACTGCTTGATTTCAGTGTCGGTTTTTCCGGCTTTGACCAGGCCGCGCACTTCGACGCGCAAGTCGTTGGCTAGTTCGGCGCGCGAGGAGGCCAGCGTTTCGTTCTGACACACCAGGCAGCGCAGTTCTTCGGACAGGTGCAGCATGCGGGCTTCCACCCAAGGTTCCTCGCCGACTTGGACGGCCTCCTTGGCAATGCCCAGGTTGGCAACCAAGGCCAGCACCAAGGCCAGCAGCGCCCAGTGTCCCCAAAGGCTCAAGCGTGGCGTTGTCACGAGCGGTTCAACTCCTGAATCAAAGGCCGTATTTTTTCTTCCAGCAAGGCCGGGGTGACAGCGCCGATTTGCTTGTAGCGGATGACGCCGTTTTTATCGATCACATAGGTCTCCGGGACGCCGTAGACGCCGTAGTCGATGCCGACACGCCCATCCAGATCCATCGCCACCAGGCTGTACGGATCGCCCTTGATACGCAGCCAGGTCAGGCTGCGCTGGCGGGCCATGGCCAGCTTGTCTTCGGGGCTCATCGGTTTACCCGCGGGCTCGTCGCTGGATTGCACTTCCTTGTAGCTCAGGCCCACCAGGGGCACCAGCCCCTCACGGGCAAAGGAGACCAGTACCGGGTGTTCCTGCTGGCACGCAGCGCACCAAGTGGCCCAGACGTTGAGCATCCAGACCTTGCCGCGCATGGAGTCGGGTGAAAAAAGCCCTTGGGCGGACTGCAGGGTTTGCAAGGAAAAAGCCGGAGCCGGACGGTTCACCAGCGGGGAGGGGATTTCACGCGGATCACGCTTTAAGCCTATCGCGAGAAAAACCAGCAGGACTACAAACAGCCCCAGCGGGATCAGGATGATTTTTCGCATGGTGGCGCTATGCCGGCACACCCGCACCCGCAAGCCGCGATTCAACGGTCCGGCGGTAGCGTTTATCGGTGACTGCCAGCAGACCACCAAACACCATCATCAGCACCCCCAGCCATATCCACAACAAGAAAGGCTTGAGGTAGAAGCGCATGCTCCATTCCTGCGCGGGGTTGTTCAGCGGCTCGCCCAGCGACACATACAGGTCGCGCCACAGGTTGGTGTCAATCGCCGCTTCGGTCATCGGCATGGCGGTGGATACGTAGCGGCGCTTTTCCGGGAACAGGGTCGTGACGGTGTCGCCGTTTCGCTTGACCAGCACCTCGGCGCGTTTGGCTACGTAGTTGGGGCCCATGACTTCCGTGACCCGCTGCAATTCAAAGCTGTAGTCACCCAAGGTGACCGTGTCGCCCGCAGCGATACGCACATCTTTCTCGGCTTCATAGCCTTTGGACAAAGTCACCCCGATGACCAGAACCGCCATACCCAGGTGCGCGCAATGCATCGCGAAAAATGAAAGCGGAATCTTGCCCGGTTTGCGCAGGCGCTCCACGGCGGGCTCCAGCGTGCCCAAAATCACCCAGATACCCAGAGCCATGCCGGCTGCCACGCCCCAGGACCAGCCGAAATACAGCGCCACCACGCCGCCGCCAAGCAGCGAGGCCACGCCGATGCGGCGCAAGGGGTGCAGCCATTCCTGCAAGGTGGATTCGCGCCAGCGTGCCCGCACACCCAGCACCATCAAAAACAGCACCGGAACCATCAGGGGAACAAACACGGTGTTGAAGTAGGGTGGGCCGACGGAAAGTTTGCCCATATCCAGCGCGTCAATGACCAATGGGTAGAGCGTACCAAGCAGCACCGCTGCGGTAGCCACCACCAGCAACACGCTGTTGCTGAGCAGCACCGATTCGCGTGAGATCCAGATCATCTTTGCGCCCAGGCTGACCGAGCCCGCGCGCCAGGCGAACAAGGTGAGCGAACAGCCGACCACCAGGGCCAGAAAAATCAGAATGAAAACGCCGCGGGTCGGGTCGGTGGCAAAGGCATGAACCGAATTGAGCACGCCCGAGCGCACCAGAAAAGTACCCAGCAGCGACAAGGAAAATGCGCTGATGGCCAGCAGCACGGTCCAGGCTTTGAAGCTCCCACGCTTCTCAGTAACCATCAGGCTGTGGATCAGTGCCGTGCCGACAAGCCAGGGCATCAGCGAGGCGTTTTCAACCGGATCCCAGAACCACCAACCGCCCCAGCCCAGTTCAGTGTAAGCCCACCAGGAACCCAGGCCGATGCCGAAAGTCAGGAAGGCCCATGCCACCAGAGTCCAAGGGCGCGACCAGCGCGCCCAAGCCACATCGAGTCTGCCGGCCAGCAGCGCCGCAATGGCAAAGGCAAAGGCCACGGAAAAACCCACGTAACCCATGTAAAGCATGGGCGGATGGATCACCAACCCAGGGTCCTGCAGCAAGGGGTTGAGGTCTTTGCCCTCCATCGGGACCGGAAAGAGCCGCTCAAATGGGTTGGATGTGGTGAGCACAAACAGCAGGAAGCCGGTGGAGACGAGCCCCAGTACCGCGATCACCCGTGCCACCATGGCCAGCGGCATCTGGCGTGAAAAAATGGCCACCGACACGGTCCAAATCGCCAGCAACTCCAGCCACAGCAGCAAGGAGCCTTCATGCCCGCCCCAGACCGCCGCAAAGCGGTACATAGCGGGGAGCCGTGTATTGGAATTTTCGGCCACATAGCGCACCGAAAAATCATTGTCTTGGAAGGCATAGGCCAGCGCCGCAAAGGCCAGGCTGACCAAGACAAATTGCATCAGGGCTGCAGGACGGGCCAGTGATTGCCAATGCCAGTTGCGGGTCGTTGCACCGATCAGTGGGAGCACACCTTGGAGCACGGCCACCATCAGGGCCAGTATCAGGGCGTAGTGCCCCAGTTCAACAATCATCGGCCAACTTTCGTGGGTTCAGTGTGATGGGGGGATGATAGTGAATTATTCATGCCCCCACTCGTTAGGGGCATCGCCCAGAAGCTTGGCGACCACCTCACCGGCAAATCCGCGCGTGGCCAGGAAACGGTAATGTTCGGCCCGTTCGCTGGCGCTGGCGGGCGGACCGTCGTATTTGCGCTGCCAGACGGCGCGGGCCCGCTCGAGTTCGGTGGCACGCAGCGCGGCTACCGCATCGGCGACCGCCTGCGGCGCCAAACCTTTGGACTTGAGCTCATGCTGGATGCGCGAGGCACCCAGCTTGGGTGCCCGCCGGTGCAGTATGGAGGCCACCACCCGGCCCTCGTTGATGAAATCTTTTTCCACCAACTTGTCCAGCACCGCCGCCAGCGCGCCCGGCGTTTCCTCGAAGGGCTGAAGTTTGGCTTCCAGCTCGGCGCGGGAATGCTCACGGCTGCTGAGCAAGCGCAGGGCGCGCCCCATCAGGCTGGGGGTGGGGCGGGTCGCTGGCATGGAGGCGGGCGGGCGGGAGGTGATCAGCCTGCCAGGGCTGCCGCGTCTTTCTTGCTCAGCTTGGGAACCTTGGCCGTGGCTTCGGGCTGGGTGCCCGCCAGCAGCGGGATGCCCAGCGATTCGCGCACCTTGTTCTCGATTTCGTAGGACAGGGACGGGTTCTCACGCAGAAACTCGCGCGCGTTGTCGCGGCCCTGGCCGATTTTTTCACCCTGGTAGGCGTACCAGGCGCCGGATTTCTCAATGATGTTGGCGTTGACCCCCATGTCGATGATCTCGCCGTGGCGGCTGATGCCCTCGCCAAACAGGATGTCGAATTCAGCGGTTTTGAAGGGCGATGCGACCTTGTTTTTGACCACTTTGACCTTGGTTTCGTTGCCGATGGCCTCTTCGCCCTTCTTGATGGTGCCGGTGCGGCGGATGTCCAGGCGCACCGAAGCGTAGAACTTCAGCGCGTTGCCGCCGGTGGTGGTCTCGGGCGAGCCGAACATGACACCGATCTTCATGC
>CANIRI010000166.1 GCA_947469815.1 Comamonadaceae bacterium
AAATACAAAGAATTCGGCGGCCCAAACGGCGGTGACGGTGGTCGCGGCGGCCATGTTTTTGCAGTAGCCGACCCGAGCCTGAACACCCTGGTGGATTACCGATTCGCCCGCCGCCATGAGGCGCGCAGGGGAGAGCACGGCATGGGCTCCGACATGTTCGGGGCCGCGGGCGCAGACATCACCTTGAAGATGCCGGTGGGCACCGTGCTCACGGACAGCGAAACCGGCGAGGTCTTGTTCGAGCTCTTGCAGCCGGGTGAGGTCATCACGATTGCCAAAGGCGGGGACGGCGGCTTTGGCAACCTGCGTTTCAAGAGCGCCATCAACCGCGCCCCGCGCCAAAAGACGCCCGGCTGGCCGGGTGAAAAACGCAGTTTGAAGTTGGAGCTCAAAGTGCTGGCCGATGTCGGCTTGCTGGGCATGCCCAACGCGGGCAAGTCCACCCTGATTACGGCCATCTCCAATGCCCGCCCCCGGATTGCCGACTATCCCTTTACGACGCTGCACCCGAATTTGGGTGTAGTCCGGGTCGGGCCGGAGCAGAGTTTTGTGGTCGCCGATTTGCCTGGCTTGATCGAAGGCGCGGCCGAGGGCGCCGGTTTGGGTCATTTGTTCTTGCGCCATTTGCAGCGCACCCGCTTGCTCTTGCACATTGTTGACATCGCGCCGTTTGACGAGGGCGTGGATACCGTGGCGCAGGCCAAAGCCATCGTGAATGAGCTCAAAAAATACGACCAAGCGCTGTTCAAAAAGCCACGCTGGCTGGTCCTCAACAAGCTAGATATGGTCGATGTTGAAGTGCGCGCAGCCGTGGTGGCGGACTTTGTCAAACGCTACAAATTCAAAGGCCCGGTTTTCGAGATTTCGGCGCTCACCCGCGAGGGCTGCGAGCCGCTGATCAAGGCCATCTACAAACACATCAAGGCGCAGCAGGTGGCCGAGCTGCCCGAGGTCGACGTAGACCCCCGTTTTGTGGCGCAGGATCCTGAGCTGCCAACCCCGGGTGCTGTTGCCTGAAAGAGGCTGTCGTGAACGCCGCCAAAAAGTCCTCCATCCTGCGCAAAGCCAAGCGCGTGGTGGTCAAGGTCGGCTCCAGCCTGGTCACCAACGAAGGCCGTGGCCTGGACGAAGCAGCCATTGGCGAATGGTGCCGGCAAATGGCCCAGTTGGTGCGCCAGGAGTGTGAGGTGATCATGGTCTCCAGCGGCGCGATCGCCGAAGGGATGAAACGCCTGGGCTGGACCCAGCGGCCGCACGCCATCAACGAATTACAGGCCGCTGCTGCGGTCGGGCAAATGGGCCTGGCGCAGATGTACGAGACCAAGTTGCGGGAAAACGGTCTGGGCAGCGCCCAGGTGCTGCTGACCCACGCGGATCTGGCCGACCGGGAACGCTACCTCAATGCCCGCTCCACGCTGCTCACCCTGATTGGGCTGGGCGTGGTCCCAGTCATCAATGAGAACGACACGGTTGTCAACGACGAAATCAAATTTGGCGACAACGACACGCTGGGCGCGCTGGTAGCCAATCTGGTTGAGGCAGACGCTCTGATCATCCTGACCGACCAACCCGGTTTGTTCAGCGCTGACCCACGCAAGGACCCGGCGGCGCAGCTCATTGAGCAGGGCCGCGCCGGCGATCCGGCGCTGGAAGCTATGGCCGGTGGTGCGGGCTCCAGCATTGGGCGCGGCGGCATGATCACCAAGATTCTGGCGGCTAAACGAGCGGCGGGTTCGGGTGCCTCCACGGTGGTTGCCTGGGGGCGTGAGCCCGATGTACTGATCCGATTGAAAAACGGTGAAAGCATCGGTACCTTGCTGGTTGCGCCCACGCAGAAGACCCGGGCGCGCAAGCAGTGGATTGCTGACCACTTGCAAATGCGCGGTGCGGTCTGGGTCGACGCCGGTGCCGCAGCCAAGGTGCGCGAGGAGGGCAAGAGCCTGCTGCCCATCGGCATGTTCCAGGTCGATGGCGAGTTTTCACGCGGCGATGTCATCGCGGTGCGCGACAAGCAAGGCGTCGAGATTGCGCGGGGCCTGGCCAATTACGCCAGCGCCGAAGCCCGGCTGATGTGCCGCAAACCGTCGTCAGAGATCGAGGCTTTGCTGGGCTACGTGGCCGAGCCGGAGATGCTGCACCGGGACAATATGGTGTTGACGCGCTGAAGCGTACCGGCATCGAGCGAGCTCACAAACCAGAGAACTAGCTTTCCAGGGTTCCGCGTTGTGCAGCTGCCTGACGCAACTCGCGGGGCTGGGTATTTGGTCGGGGCAGGTAACGCGAGAGTTCGGTCAGCGCCATCTCGTAGACACCGCGCTTGAACTCCACCACTGCGTCCAGCGGAATCCAGTAGTCGTGCCAGCGCCAGGCATCGAACTCCGGGTGCTCCGTGGCACGCAGGTTCACATCCCAGTCCTGGCCGACCAGCGCAAGCAGGTACCAGATTTGTTTCTGGCCCTTGTAATGGGCCCGCGCATCGCGGCGGATGTAGCGGTCCGGCACCTCATAACGCAACCAGTCACGGGTCCGGGCAACGATGTCGACGTGTTCGGGCTGTAGCCCCACTTCTTCGTGCAGTTCGCGGTACATGGCCTGCTCGGGCGTTTCGCCACGGTCAATACCACCTTGCGGGAACTGCCACGAATGCGTCCGTATCCGTTTGCCCCAAAAAACCTGGTTTCTCTGGTTGAGCAGGATGATGCCGACATTGGGCCGAAAACCGTCCCGGTCAAGCATAATCAAACCCCAATTTCTAAACTTGCACCATTATGCACGGGCGCATTTTCCTGACCCGTAACCCGCCCGCTGCTGGAAAAATCGCCCGATGAAAGCCTCCCAGTTCCTGATCTCCACCCTCAAAGAAGCCCCCGCCGACGCCGAGGTCGCCAGCCACAAACTGATGATGCGCGCCGGGATGGTCAAGAAGCTCGGAGCCGGTATTTACAGCTACATGCCCATGGGTTTGCGGGTGATCCGCAAGGTCGAAGCGATCGTGCGCGAAGAGATGAATCGCGCGGGCGCTATCGAGATCACCATGCCGGTGGTGCAGCCCGCAGAGCTGTGGCAGGAAACCGGGCGCTTCGAGAAAATGGGCCCCGAGTTGCTGCGGATCAAAGACCGGCACGAACGCGATTACGTGGTCCAACCCACCAGCGAAGAGGTGGTGACCGACATCATGCGACAAGAGGTCAAAAGCTATAAGCAGCTGCCCAAAAACCTCTACCAGATCCAGACCAAATTCCGGGATGAGCGCCGGCCCCGATTTGGCCTGATGCGCGGGCGTGAATTCACCATGAAAGACGCCTACAGCTTTGATCGCGATGTCGACGCTGCCAAAGTCAGTTACCAGATCATGGCGCAGGCTTACCGCAAGATTTTTGACCGCTTCGGTTTGCGCTACCGGGCGGTAGCCGCTGACAGCGGCGCGATTGGCGGCGACCTCAGCGAAGAATTCCAGGTGATTGCCACCACCGGCGAAGACGCCATCGTCTACGCCACAGGAAGTAACTACGCGGCCAATATGGAAAAGGCCGAAGCGGCTCCACCCAGCGCTGCGCGGCCCGCTCCGCTGCAGCCTTTAACGCGACTCCCAACCCCGGGTAAAAGCACCTGTGCAGCAGTGGCCGAGATGCTGGGTTTGCCGCTGGCGGCTACCGTCAAGTCGCTGGTTCTGGCGACAGACAGCGTGGACGCTGCCGGACAAACGCTGCCCGCGCAGGTGTGGCTGCTGCTGCTACGCGGTGACCACGACATGAACGAAGTCAAGGTCGGCAAGCTGCCCGGCATGGCCGGTTTCCGTTTCGCCACAGTGTCGGAAATTGAGGACCACTTTGGCTGCAAGCCGGGTTATCTGGGCCCCATTGGCCTGCGCAAACCCGTCAAGCTGGTGGTGGACCGCGAGGTCGCGGTCATGGGCGATTGGATTTGCGGCGGCAACGAGGAAGACGTGCACATCACCGGCGTCAATTGGGGCCGCGACCTGCCCGAACCGGAGATGGTGGCGGATGCGCGCAATGTCGTGGCCGGCGACCCGGCTCCTGATGGCGGTGGCGTGCTGGCGATCGAGCGCGGCATTGAGATCGGCCATATTTTTTACCTGGGCACCAAATACAGCCGCGCTATGGAGGCCACTTTTCTCGACGTCAACGGCAAGCCCCAGTGCATGGAGATGGGCTGCTACGGCATCGGCATCACCCGCCTGCCGGCAGCGGCGATTGAGCAGAACCACGACGAGCGCGGCATCATCTGGCCCGATGCGCTGGCACCTTTCACGGTGGTGCTGTGCCCGATCAGCCCGGACCGTTTTCCGCAGGTTCAGGCGGCAGCCGATGCGCTGTACGCTGATTTGATCGCTGCCGGTGTTGACGTGATTTTGGACGACCGTGGCGAGCGTCCCGGCGCCATGTTTGCAGACTGGGAACTCATTGGCGTGCCGCACCGGGTGACCCTGGGTGACCGGGGCATCAAAGAAGGCATGGTCGAGTACCAACACCGGCGCGACAGCGCATCCCAGAGCATTGCGCTGGCCGATATCGCGTCCCACGTGAAGGCGCAGCTTCTGGTGTGATGGCTTCACCCGCAGGACTCGATCGGCGTCGCCTGTTGGCGCTGACAGCGCTGGCCCCTGTGGCGCAGGTATGGGCCGGAGCCCAGTTGGAAGAACCGCTGGTTGATTCGGTCCGAACCGCCCTGAGCGCCGCGGTGCACAACAGCGCCCCACCCGTGCCGGAGTTTGTCGATCAGACCCAGCGCGCGCGCTACCAGGACTGGCTGGGAGCTATGGACAAACGGCTGGCGACGCGTATGCCCGAGGCCAGCGCCCGCCAGGATTTTTTGTCTACGGTTTGGTACGAGGCCAAGCGTGCCGGTTTAGATGTGGAGCTGGTGCTCGGCGTGGTGCAGGTGGAAAGCGCGTTCAGAAAATTTGCCGTCAGCCGGGTCGGTGCGCGCGGCTTTATGCAGGTCATGCCGTTTTGGGCGCGGCTGATTGGAGACGGTGACCCCGGCGTTCTGTTTCACACCCAAACCAATTTGCGCTTCGGCTGCGTTATCTTGCGGCACTACATGGACCGCGAGGCGGGTGATTTGTTCATGGCCTTGGGCCGCTACAACGGATCACGCGGCAAGGCTGCTTATCCGCAAGCCGTGTTGGCCGCCACGCGGACCTGGAACCACCCAGCGCTTGGTTGAGCGCGGGTCCGGGTTTCAGGCCGCGTCGCCGGCGATGACCTTTTGCAGTTCACCGGACTCGTACATCTCCGTCATGATGTCGGAGCCGCCAATGAACTCGCCCTTGACATACAGCTGCGGAATCGTCGGCCAGTTGCTGTATTCCTTGATGCCTTGGCGCACTTCCTGGTCTTCCAGCACATTGACGGTGGCAATGGTTTTGCCGTCCAGGCCGCAACCTTTGAGAATCTGGATTGCACGGCCGGAAAAACCGCACTGGGGGAAACTGGCGGTCCCCTTCATGAACAAGACAACATCGTTGGATTTGACCAGGGTGTCTATGCGTTGCTGGGTATCGGACATGGAAGCTCCTAAGCGAAAAATGCGAGAAAAAGCGATAAGCGCACGATTATCGGGGAATGCGAGTGAACTCCCGATAATCAAGCCCTCGCAATCCGGAGGCTTTTCATGCTTATCGCCAAAGACAGTGCCGTCACCATCCATTTCCAGTTGGCTAACACCCAGGGGAAAGTGCTCGAAAAAAGCGAGCAGCCGCTGGCTTACCTGCATGGCGGCTACGGCAACATTTTTCCGAAAATCGAAGCCGCGCTGGAAGGGCGGGGCGCGGGCTATGAGACCTCCGTTGAACTGAGCCCGGAAGATGCATTTGGGGTTTTTGATCCGGCCTTGC
>CANIRI010000167.1 GCA_947469815.1 Comamonadaceae bacterium
AATACCACCAGGTACTTCTCAGCCGGCGTGCCCATGGTCTGGCCGAAGACCACGATAGCCTGCGCATTGATGATGCCCGAGCTGTCGTAGTTTTTGAACCAGCCGAACTTGTCCAGCGCCCAGACAATGAAGAACTGCGAGGCCAGTGTCGCCACCGCCAGATACAAGCCACGGATACGCAAACTGGGCAGCCCGAACAAGATGCCGATGGCCGCCGCAATCAAGCCGGAGATCAGCACCGCTGCAACAAACGGAATGCCGGGCACGCGCAAAACCAAGTTGTAGCACGCGAATGCACCAGCAGCCATGAAGCCGGCCGATCCCAGCGACAGCTGCCCGGCATAACCCATCAGGATGTTCTGCCCCAAGGCCACCAAGGCCAGCACCAGCCAGGGGATCAGGATGGCGCTCAGCCAGTAATCACTGGCCGCAAAGGGAATGCCCACCAAACCGATGGCCAACAGCACCGCCATGCCGACGCGATCCTGCCGCAGTTGCAGCAGTTGTCGGTCCTGCCCATAGCTGGTTGAATACTGGCCGGACTCTCTGTAAAACATAAGGTATTTGCCTGGGTTAAGCCGCGTCGTCAGACGCGCCGAATAATCTTCTCGCCGAACAGGCCCTCAGGCCGAACCAGCAGGAACAGGACCGCCAGCACATACGGCAGCCAGCCCTCGATACCGCCGCCGACAAAGGGGCCCAGATAGACCTCGGCTATTTTTTCGGCAGCCCCGACGATCAGGCCCGCCACAATCACGCCTGGAACCGACGTAAACCCACCGATGATGAGCACCGGCATGGCTTTCAAAGCCACGCCGACCAGGGCAAACTGCACCCCGCTGCGCGCGCCCCACATCATGCCGGCCACCAAGGCCACCACGCCCGCAGTGGCCCACACCACCACCAGAATCTGCTTGAGCGGAATGCCAACCGACAGCGCTGCGGCGTTGTCATCCGCCACCGCGCGCAGGCCACGGCCAACCTTGGTCTTGGAGAAAATCAAGGCCAGCACCGCCACCATGATGCCCGCCACCAAACCAGCGGCCACATCCAATTGGCTGACCAGGATGTCGGCATTGTCGGCAAGCCAGCCCATGGGCTCATCCGCTATGCCCAGCTCCAGGCGCCGCACCTTCACGCCCCAAGCCAGTTGCGCTACGCCTTCAATCACGAAGGCCAAACCAATAGTGGCCATCAGCAAGGTGTCTTCGCTTTGGCCCACCAGGGGCCGCAACACCAGGCGCTCGGTCACCACGCCCACGACCACCATCAGCGTCACCGTGACAGGCAGGGCCACCCAAAAATTCAGGCCCAACTCCATAAAGCCGACAAAGGACAAGACCGCAAAAAACACCATCGCGCCCTGGGCAAAGTTGAACACGCCCGAGGCCTTGTAAATGAGCACAAAGCCCAGCGCCACCAGCGAATACATCACGCCGGATAGCAAACCACCGACCAGCACCTCAAAGAAGAAATTCATGTCAGCTGGCCCTTCTAGTCTGCAACGCCCAGATAGGCTTTGATCACTTCGGGGTTGGAGCGCACTTCCTCAGGCGTGCCATCGCCGATCTTCTTGCCGTAGTCCAGCACCACCACGCGGTCTGACAGGTCCATCACCACGCCCATGTCGTGCTCGATCAACACGACCGTGGTTCCGTAGTGGTCATTCACGTCCAGGATAAAGCGGCACATGTCCTGCTTTTCCTCGATATTCATACCGGCCATGGGTTCATCCAGCAGCAAAATTTTGGGTTGCGCCGCCAAGGCCCGCCCGAGCTCGACGCGTTTTTGCAAGCCGTAGGGCAGGCGCTTGACCGGCGTCTTGCGGATGTGCTCAATCTGCAGGAACTCGATGATCTCTTCGACCGTCTCGCGGTTGGCAGTCTCTTCGCGCTGGGCACGCGGCAACTGGAAAGCGACCTCGAGGAAGTTGGCATGCTCGCGCTGGCTGCAGCCGGCCATGATGTTGTCCAGCACCGTCATGCCCTTGAACAGCGCGATGTTCTGGAAGGTGCGCGATATGCCCAGGCCCGCCGCCCGGTTGGGCGTCATGTCACTGAGCTTCTCGCCCCGCAGGGTGATCGTGCCTTCCTGCGGCCGGTAGACGCCGTTGATCACGTTCAGCATGGAGCTTTTTCCCGCGCCGTTGGGGCCGATGATGGCGCGGATTTCGTGCTCCAGCACGTTGAACGAAATGTTGGTCAAGGCCTTGACGCCGCCAAAACGCAGCGAGACCGAGTCGAGCTCCAAGATGGGCTTGCCGATGGCAAAACCCCGTTGGATGGCCGACATGTCGTCGGTATGCGCGTGGTCGTGGGTTGCCATATCCATATCAGGCTGCCTTTTGGCGTGTTTGCGCCGCGAAAGTCTTCGCGTCACGGATCTTGATATCGGCAGAAATAGTACCCACGCTGCCGTCTGCATAACGCACTTCGGCATCGACATGCCCCATGGGGCTGCCGTCGTACAGCGCCTGCACCAGGCTGGCAAAACGGCGGGACACCACATCGCGGCGGACTTTGCGCATGCGGGTGAGCTCACCGTCATCGGGCTCCAGGCGCTTTTGCAGCAGCAGGAAGCGGTGAATTTGTGCATTCGCCAGTTGCGGGTCTTGCGCCAGCGCAGCATTGGCCTTGGCGATGACCTCGCCAATCAAGCCGTAGACCTCATCGAGGTTGGCCAGATCGGCAAAGCCCGTGTACGTGAGCCCTTCTTTGTCAGCCCAGTTACCCACCGCTTCGGCGTCGATATCGATCAACACGCAAACATGGTCGCGACCATTTCCAAAGGCCACCGCCTCATTGATGTAGTGCGAAAACTTGAGCTTGTTCTCCAGCAGCTTGGGCGCAAACAGCGCGCCACCCGTGAGCGCGCCAACATCCTGAACCCGGTCCACGATGTGTAATTGACCGTCCTCGTCCAACCAGCCGGCGTCACCGGTGTGGAACCAGCCATCGGCGTTGGTGGCGCTGTGTGTGCCTTCGGTGTCGCCGTGGTAACCCAGAAAGAGACCGGGCGAACGGACCAGCACTTCGCGCTCGGCCCCGAAGGCGATTTCCACACCCGCTGCAGCCACGCCCACCGCACCAGCCTTAAACCGGCCTTCGGCTTGCGCGGTGACAAACAGGCCGGTCTCGGTGGAGCCATAGAGCTGCTTCAGATTGACACCCATGGAGCGGTAGAAAAGCAGCAGATCAGGGCCAGTAGCCTCCCCTGCTGAGTAGGCCACCCGCAAACGGCCCATACCCATCACGTCGCGCAGCGGACCGTACATGAGCACATTGCCCAGGCTGTAGGCCAGGCTGTCGGACAGATCCAACGACTCGCCCGCCAAGGTACGCGGACCCACGCGCTGTGCCACAGCCATGTAGTGTTCATACAAATCGCGCTTGAAGCCACCGGTGTTGTTGATGCGGGAGGTCACCTGCGTGAACAAGGCCTCCAGCACCCGCGGCGGGGCCAAAAAGACCGTGGGGCCCATCTCGCGCATGTCGTTGAGCATGGTCTCCGACGACTCGGGACAGCACACACACGAGCCCGTCACCATAGGCAGGGCATACGCGAACATATGCTGGACCATCCAAGCGGGGGGCAGATAGGCCACCGATGTGTCCTCGTCGTTCAGCCCATCTAATGCGGCAGCGGCGCGCGCACGATCAATCAACGCGCCATGCGCATGCACCACGCCGCGCGCCGGTCCGGTCGTGCCCGAGGTAAAAAACAATGCCGCAGGGTCCTTGGCGCTGCCGCGTGCCAACTCCGCATCCAGTTGTCCCGCGATCTGCGCCATGGCATCGCGCCCTCGGGCCAGCAGCGCGTCATAGGCCTGCACATGCGATTGCCGGTAGTGGCGCATACCGATGTCATCGTCATAAACGATGTGGCGGATCGTTGGGCATTGCGGCATCGCGGCCAACAGCTTGTCCACCTGCTCCTGGTTCTCGGCGAAAACCACACCGATCTTGGCGCTTTGGATGGGGCCCGCGATTTCTGCAGCAGAGGTGTCGGCAAACAGCGGCACCACCACACCACCCAACCACTGGACGGCAGCCATCGCTGCAAACAGGCGCGGGCGGTTCTCGCCGAGCAAGCCCACATGGTCACCACGCTGCACACCCGCAGCCGACAAGGCGGCCGCCAGCGTACGCACTTCGTCTGCCAGCGCACGCCAGGTCAGCGTCTGCCAAATACCGCGGCTTTTTTCGCGCACGGCCGCACGCTCAGGACGCGTCTTGGCGTTGTGCAAAAGGAGTTGAGGAAAGGTATCCATGCGTAGCTGCTACAAAGAATTGAGGCTTACGCCGTAAGCGATGCAATGGTCACGGCATGCAGTGCCAAAACATTCATTTCACAAACAAGATCAAAGTAGGTCTTCATCCGGCTTTACATTTTTTCGAAAAAAATAGGCGCATGCAATCGCCAAAAGAACTTCGTAAAGAGATTATCGGAAAACACGGTAAATCAATTAGGTATTTACCCCAGTGCAAAGTCTTGCACAAATTGAGTGCATGTACGCCATCAATGGAGAGGCCCAGCGCGAAGCGCTTCAAGCAACAACAAAGCTATTCACCCCGCTAACGCACCCGCAATCCCCGCCTCCAAGACCAAGCGTTGCGGCGCGCTGAAGCACAGAAAACGCTTATTGGTGGCACGACCAATTGCACACAAGTTGAGCCCTTGCGCGACAGCGTGACCCATCTGCGTGATGCCGCTGCGGGAGATGACGATGGGCACACCCATTTGCGCGGACTTGATCACCATCTCGCTGGTCAGGCGACCGGTGGTGTAGAACACTTTGTTGTCGGCGCGCATGCCGCTGCGTTGCTGCGCACTATCGGGCGGGCTGTCGCTCGGCTGCAGTGCCATCCAACCGGCAATCGCGTCGATGGCGTTGTGGCGGCCCACGTCTTCGACAAACATCAGCAAGGTATCGCCTTGGAACAGTGCGCAGCCGTGCACCGAACCTGCCGCTTTATAGACGCTGTCGTGCAAGCGGATGGTGTTGACGATGCCGTACAAAGCGCTTTGGGTGAGCGTAGCCTCGGGCAGCGCAATCGTGTCCACATCGGCCATCAGATCACCGAACACGCTGCCCTGGCCGCAGCCCGTGGTGACCACGCGCTTGGCGGTTTTTTCTGACAGGTCGGCAATGCCGTGGTGGGTTTTGACCGCGGCAGCACCGACCTCCCAATCGACGGTAATCGACTCGACCTCGGTGGCGGCGCGGATCAGGCGCTGGTTGAGCAGGTAACCCAGCACCAGCCACTCGGGGTGCGCCCCCAGGGTCATCAGCGTGACGAGTTCGCGCTTGTCCACATAAATGGTGAGCGGGCGCTCAGCAGGAATCTCGAGCTGCCGGGTCTGGCCGTGCTCGTTGACGACTTCGACCGCGCGTGTGAGCGGCGCTTGGGCCTGCGTCAGGCGCGGCAGGTCTGCCGTGGGCATTTAATGGGTGAGCGCCGCGTCGTTGACGCCAAAGCCGGCGTTCTCGCGTGGGCTGCCGCCTTTGCGGATAGCGACAGCGCAGTACTTGAACTCCGGGATCTTGCCCACCGGGTCCAGCGCGGAATTGGTGAGCTCATTGGCTGCGGCCTCGTAATAAGCAAAGGGCACAAACACCGCGCCCTGCGGCGTGCCGTCGTCGCGGCGCACATGCAGCGCCACTTCGCCCCGGCGCGAGGCGATGGTGATGATGTCGCCCGCCTCCATGCCGTGGGCTTGGAGGTCCGCACCGCACATGGACGCAGTGGCCATCGGCTCGATGGCGTCGAGCACCTTGGCGCGGCGCGTCATGCTGCCGGTGTGCCAGTGCTCCAACTGGCGGCCGGTGATCAGCACAAACGGATACG
>CANIRI010000168.1 GCA_947469815.1 Comamonadaceae bacterium
AGGGCACGATCACCGCCGCCTGGTTGGCGCGCGCATAGGCGCGGGCCGACTTGGTCATGGTTCCGTCCCACAGCAGCGGCGAGTTGACGTTGACGTTGCCCAGAATCACGCAGTGTTCGTCGACAAATTTTTCGCCAAACAAGATGCGGCTCATGGCGATCGAATCCTCGGCGCGCTGCTCCGAGGTGATCGAGCCCATATAGGCCTTGTCGGAATAGCGCATGTGCGAATACACCATGTCCAGGTGCCGCTTGTTCACCGGCACATCGGTGGGCTCGCACACCGTGCCGCCGCTGTGGTGCAGCCAGGGGCTGCTGTAGGCCAGCTTGATGAAGTTCTGAAAATCTTCCAAGGTGCCGTAGCGCCGCCCTTTGTCCAGGTCCATCACAAAGGGTGAGCCATAGGCGGGTGAGAACACCACCGATTTGCCGCCTATCAACACGTTGTGCGCCGGGTTGCGGGCGTGTTGCACAAAGCTGCTCGGCGCGGTTTTCAGAATCTCATGGACCTGGCCTGCTTGCAGCCGCACCCGCAGGCCGTCCACGCTGGCCCCGGCTTTGCGAAACAGGTCCAGCGCGGCATCGTCATCGCGCACGTCAATGCCAATCTCGCACAGGATGCGCTCGGCCGTGGCCTCGATTTTTTGCAGGTTTTCCTCACCCATCACGTCATAGGTCGGGATCGCCCGGGTGATGTAGGCCGGGCCGTACACCTTGGCCTTGGGGTCGCGCCGTTCGCGCCCGCCGGCACGGCGCGCCGAGCGCTTGGCCTCCGGGGCTTGGGTGGGTGCATCAGACGTTGCGTCGGGCGCAAGCAGGGCGCTGGTGTCGGTCTCGCTCATGGTGTGTCTCCTGGCCTGCCCGATTGGCCGGACGGCTGCTGCGCAGATGGTACGCCAGCGCGCTAGCGGCACATTTCTTTCCTTTCCATTTTTGGAATCAATAGATGGGTAGACTTATTGCCAATAATTCATATTCGTTGGAGCCTGATGCGTATTGCCAATTCTTGGCGTAGCGTCGTATTACTGGTTTCATGCAAAGCCGTTCCAACTTGGGCGGCGCAATCACTGCCTGATGCCGGTTCCTTGCAATACGGTGCGCCCACTGAGCTGCCCGCCCGTCTGCCGGTGCCTGGTCGGGCCACGACCGCCGAAGCCGTGAACGATGTACCCGCCAGCACCGGACCCCAAGTCACGGTGCGCCGTTTTGTGCTGGACGCGCGTGCCGAGCTCGATGAGGCCGTGATGCAGGCAGCTATCGGCCGCTACCTGAATCGACCGGTCAGCTACGAAGAATTGCAGGCCGCAGCGCAGGCCGTGGCGCTGGCCTACCGCCAAGCGGGCTGGGTGGTCAGCGCCGTACTGCCCGAGCAGGACATCAGCGACGGTGAGGTGCGCATCACCGTGACCAACGCCTTGTTCGGCGGCGTTTCCATGCGCGGCGGCGAGGCAGTGGGGCTGCGTCTCCGGAACATCGAGTCCTACATCACTGACCAGCAAACCCCCTTGCAGCCCTTGCGCACCGATGCGCTGGAGCGCGCCTTGTTGCTCATCGATGACCTGCCCGGCTTGAGCGCCACCGGCGTATTGCGTGCCGGACAGTACGCGGGTGAAACCGACCTGCTGGTGCAAATAGAGCCTAGCGCGCGCCACAGTGGTGAGATCAGCCTAGACAACACCGGTGCGCGCTCCACCGGTTACCAGCGCGTCCTGGCCAACTGGAACAAGTCCGGGCTCTTGACCTGGGGAGATCAATTCAGCGCCAACCTGGTGCACACCTTCACCGCCTACCAATCCGACGGCAGCGACTACCAGCGCGTGAATTACAGCCTGCCATTGGGCTATGACGGACTGCGCTTGGCGCTGGGTGGCAGTGTTTTTTCATACCGTTTGGTCTCGTCGGAATTTTCCGGCCTGGGCTTTTACGGGGAATCCGACGCATGGGACCTGGAACTCACCTACCCGCTGCTGCGCCACCCGAGCAAAAACCTGTACCTCATGGCCCGTGCCGAGCAAAAGCATTTTGACAACCAGGGTGCCAACATCACCGTCTCACGCTACCGGGTTGAGGAGCAATCCTGGGGCGTGCGCGGCAACCTGTATGACGACCTGGGCGCAGGCGCGTCCTCGGCGGGCAGCCTGATCGTCAGCTCCGGCTTTTTGGACTTGCGCGATTCCCCCACCGAAAGCACAGACGCCACCACCACCGCCACCAATGGCACCTTCACCCGCCTGCGCTACAGCCTCGCGCGCGACCAGGGCCTGGGCCGGGGCTTCTCGGTGTTTGCTGCCGTCAACGGCCAAACCGCAGACAAAAACCTGGACTCCAGCGAGAAGTTTTACCTCGGCGGCAGCAACGGGGTGCGGGCGTATCCGGCGTCGGAAGGCTCGGGCTACCAGGGCTTTGTGCTCAACCTGGAGGCGCGCTGGAAGCCCACAGCGGACTGGCAATTGGCCGCGCTCTACGACTACGGCTATGTCACGGTGAACCACGACAACAGCTACTCCGGCGCGTCCACCCTGAACGAGTACGCCTTAAAGGGGTACGGCCTGTCCGCCGCCTGGCGCGGCCAGCACAAGCAGACCCTGGCGCTGACCTGGGCGCGGCGCATCGGCGACAACGCCAACGCCACCACGGCGGGCAACGACCAAGACGGCACCTATTACCGCGAGCGCTTCTGGCTGAACGCCAGCCTGGCCTTTTAAGACCCCGCGCGCGCCATGAACCGGTTTCACCTCACCCCATTAGTCGCCGCATTGGCCATGGCGGGCCTTGCGCGGGCGGGTGCGCCCGCTGCCACGCAATTGCCCACCGGCGGCAGCGTGGTGGCGGGCACGGCCAGCATCGCCAGCACCGTGGGCACCAACAGCGCCAGCATGACGATCACCCAAAGCAGCCAGCGCGCGGTCGTCGATTGGGCCCGCTTTGACGTGGGCAGCGCCGCGCAGGTGAATTTTGTGCAGCCCAGTGTCAGCAGCGTCACGCTCAACCGCGTCTTGGGTAGCGACCCCAGCCAAATTTTCGGGCGCATCAGCGCCAACGGCCAGGTGTTTCTGATCAACCCCTCTGGCGTGTACTTCGCCCCCGGCTCCAGCGTGGACGTGGGCGGCCTGGTGGCCACCACCCACAGCATTAGCAACGATGCCTTCATGGCGGGTAGCAACAGCTTCAGCCGCAACGGATCGACCGGTACGGTACAAAACGACGGTACCTTGAACGCCGCGCTGGGCGGCTACATCGCCTTGCTCGCGCCCACGGTGCGCAACCAGGGCGTGGTGGTGGCCAAGCTGGGCACGGTGGCCATGGCTGCTGGGGAGACCTTTAATCTGCAAATCGAGGGCGGCAGGACGCTCACCGGGCTGGAGGTCACGGCCTCCACCATCGCCAGCTTGGTGGACAACGGCCTGGCGGTGCAAGCGCCGGGCGGACTCATCATCTTGTCGGCGCAGGCGCTGGACCGGGTGCAGGGCGGCGTGGTCAACAACAGCGGCTTGCTGCAAGCCAATGGGCTGGTGAACGACGGCGGACGCATCATGCTGCGGGCCTCCAACAAGATCAACCACACCGGCAGCATCACCGCCGATGCCGCCAGCGCAGGCAAGGGCGGTACGGTCACGCTGATTGCCGACCTGGCCAACACATCCAGCCGCACCGAGGTCAACGGCAGCATCTCGGCCAAAGGCGGGGAGGCGGGCGGCGACGGCGGCTTCATTGAGACCAGCGCCAGCAAGGTGGGCTTTGGCGACAACATGGCCATCAGTACCCTGGCAGCGCCGGGCCTGGGCGGGCGCAACGGAACCTGGCTCATTGACCCGACCGACTTCACCATCGCATCCAGCGGGGGCGACATGACCGGCACCGCCTTGGGCACTTCGCTTGCCAGCGGCAACGTCACGATTTACAGCACCAGCGGTACCAGCGGCTCGGACGGCGACATCAACGTCAACCAGGCGGTGAGCTGGAGCGCCAACACCCTGACACTCAACGCCCAGGCCGACATCAACGTCAACGCCGCCATGACCGGCAGCGGTACCGCCAAACTCGCGTTCCAGTACGGGCAAAGCGCGGTCTCCAGCGGCAACGCCAGCACCTACAACATCAGCTCTGCGGTCAGCCTGCCGTCGGGCAGCAACTTCAGCACCCAGCTGGGCACCGACGGCACGGTGAAGAGCTACACCGTCATCACCAGCCTGGGCAGCGCGGGTGACCAAAGCCTGCTGAGCGCCACCAACAGCTTGCAGGGCCTGGGCTACAGCACCCGACTGAGCGGCAACTACGTGTTGGGCGCAGACATTGCTGCCAGCGGTACGTCCACCTGGAACAGTAATAGCGGGTTTTCGCCGATTGGCGCTTCCGCCGCCACCTTCACCGGTACCTTTGACGGTTTAGGGCATACGGTCACCGGTTTGACGATCAGCCGCTCGACCACTTCTTTCGTGGGGCTTTTTGGCTATCTGGGCTCGGCGGGTGTTATAAAAAATGTGGGTTTGACAAGTGACAGCGTGATCGGCAATTTGTCAGTCGGTGGCTTGGTGGGCCGAAACGACGGCACCATTAGCAACAGTTACGCCACAGGAAGCGTCAGCGGTGTTCAACGGGTTGGCGGCTTGGTGGGGCGCAGCGACGGCACCATCAGCAGCAGTTACGCCACCGGCACGGCTACCGCGTCGACGGCTTATGTGGGCGGTTTAGCTGGATCCATGGCTACGGGCACCATCAGCAGTAGCTACTCCACCGCAGCCGTCACTGGTCCCACGGCGGGTGGGCTGGTGGGCTTACAAGACTCGGGTGCCATCACCTCCAGTTATGCCACTGGCGCTGTCACTGGCAACTTGAGCGGTGCTTACTACACGGGCGGCCTGGTGGGTAAAGCCGGTGCTACGACTGCCAGCACGATCACCAGCAGCTACGCCACGGGTGCGGTCAGCGCCATCGGTAACTTCACCGGTGGATTGGTGGGGGGCTTTGCTATCGGAGGCACTGTGTCCACCAGCTACGCGACGGGCGCTGTCACGGGAACCGGCACCTACAGCGGCGGCTTGGTGGGCGCTTTCGTCTTGGGAGCAGGCACCATCTCCAACAGCTATGCCACGGGTGCGGTCAGCGGAGGTACCTACCGAGGCGGCTTGCTGGGTGGTACCGCCGCGGGCGCGTATGCCATCTCCAACACCTACGCTACTGGGGTGGTGAGTTCGAGTGGGGCCACCTACTCGGGTGGTTTGGTGGGATATCTGTTGTCGTCGAGTTCTGGCGGCGTCAGCAGCAGCTTCTGGAATTCGGACAACACGTCCTCCACAGGCTACGGCAGTGCGGGAACCGGTTTGAGTTCCACGGCTATGAAAACCGCCTCCAATTTTTCCGCCTGGTCCATTTCCTCGTCTGGCGGCAGCAGCGGTACCTGGCGCATTTATGACGGTTCGACCTCACCTTTGTTGCGCACATTTTTGACATCGCTGGCAGTGGCGGATGTGAGCAGCACCTACACCGGATCTGTCCAATCCGGTACCAGCTTTAGCCTGTCCAATATCTCTGGATCAGCAGCGAGCGGGACCGATGCAGGTACCTATTCGAACACCTTTTATTCCAATCAGCAGGGCTACGACCTGAGCGGAACGGGCACCTTGACCATCGCCAAAGCGCCCCTGACTATTACCGGCTCTAGCGCCAGCACCACCTACACCGGCGTGGCGCAGACGCTCAGCGGCTACACGGTCAGCGG
>CANIRI010000169.1 GCA_947469815.1 Comamonadaceae bacterium
GACCACCGCGATCTGCGCAATGCCCTGCGCGCTCATGTTGGCCTGGTTGAAGAAGATGCGGCCGAAGTGATCCCGGTCGGGAAACACCTCGTCCTGGCTGGGCAGGTGCGCGCCGCCGGAGTCCACCAGATAGATGCAAGGCAGATGGTTTTGCGCTGCGATCTCTTGTGCGCGCAGGTGCTTTTTCACCGTCATCGGGTAGTAGGTGCCGCCTTTGACGGTGGCGTCGTTGCACACCACCATACAGTCCACCCCGCTGACCCGCCCCACCCCGGCGATCAGGCCCGCGCCGGGCGCATCGTTGTTGTAGAGGTTCAGCGCGGCCAGCGGCGCGATCTCTAAAAAAGGCGTGCCCGGATCGAGCAGCGCCTGCACCCGCGCACGCGGCAACAGCTTGCCCCGCGCCAGATGCTTGTCGCGCGCCGCCTGCCCGCCGCCCTGGGCCACCTCGGCGCAGCGGGCCCGCAAGTCGTCGACCAGAACGCGCATGGCGGCGGCGTTGGCCGCAAATTCGGCGGAGCGGGGGTCGAGCTGGGTTTTCAAAGCAGGCATAGAAATCTCCTTGATAGGACGGCTGGCTGCGTCGGGCTACAGCGCGTCACCGTCCACATAGAACCAGCGCTCCCCAATGCGCAGAAAGCGGCTGCGCTCATGCACCCGCACGGCACGGCCGTCCATTCGGTAGCGGGCGACGAACTCCGCCTCGGCGCTGTCTGTGCCTGTGCTGCGGGCGGCGCGCACCTCCAGCCCCAACCATTTCGCGCCGGGCTGAATGGTGAAGTCGGGCAGGCGTGTGGTCGCGTCCCAGGTGGAGCGGAGGTAGTCCGCGCGCTCCAGCACAAAGGCGCTGTAGCGCGAACGCATCAGGCTTTGCGCATCGGGGGCGGGGGTGGTGTCGAAAGCTTCGATGAAACGGCCGCAGCAATCGGCGTAGGCCAGCGGCTTTTTGGCCGCGCCGATTTGGCCGCAGGGGCATGGGGTGGCGGTTAGGGCTGGCTTACTCACAGGCAACGTTCCCAATAGGCGGGCTGCCTTCTTTGATGTGCTACAGCGACCACCAGTATTCCGCCTGCGCCTTCCTGGTAGATGACAGCCTCAAACAGCTCTTCCTGTGCCGGCGCAAGAAAACGAAAAGTCATCCGCGTGCCAGCGCGCGTGCCCTCGCCAGCACTTCTTCGCCATCCAATGCTTGCATCTCGCCTCGTTCATAGGCTGCTAAGCGGCGCTCAGCTTCCGCATCCCAGGCCGCTTCTACTTCTCCGAGAGGCGCTTCGTGCAAGGACTCGAGAAGCAGGTCCACGAGACGCGATCGGTCGTCCGGGGCAAGTGCTTTGCCTCGCTCAGCGAGTTCAACCAGTTGATCGTTCATGGTGGGCTCCGTGGAAGGGGTAGCAGTTTACCGCTGGGGCGCAGCGCGGGTTGCCAACTTTGAAGCCGTGGCGCTGCGAAAGTTGCAGCAGTTGAATGCCGCGACTGAGCTGGAGTTCTTGCGCGTGTAACCATGGAACATGCTGGAAGACTGGCTCAAACCCATGGCGATCAGCCAGTACGCACTTGCCAAAGCCATTGGCGTACCACCCCGGCGAATCCATGAAATTGTCAAAGGCTGGCGCGGTATCACCGTGGACAAGGCCTTGCGCCTGAGCGTCTTCTTTGGCACCGATGCGTAAAGCTGGATCAATTTACAAACCCACTACGACACGGAGCATGCCCGCGTTGCCATGGCTGATGTACTGGGCCGCATCGTGCGGCGTGAGCTAGCTGACGATCATCACGAGACGCCTAACGCTAGAGCTACGCTGGCACCAACGGCTTGGCGACAGTGGCAAATAGTTCCGAAGACCGGGGGTTAGTCCGCCGTTCAATCGGTGGGCGGCAGTTGCAGCGGTGTAAATCGCAGAATCTTCCCAGTGAGCTCGGCGATCTTGTAAGAAGTGGACCCTCTATTCGCGCTGATCTGAAGCATCAATTTGTCGGCACTTATTTTCCAAGTGCATGGCTTGAAATAGTGGCCATCGTTAGGAGCCAGAGAGAGGAATTCACAACGTCCGTTCCGAGCGAACTTGTATTCCATCCTGAACCAGCTCGCCGGAAAGTCTATCGATGCGACGGGGCGGAAAATCTGAATCGTTGCGCCCCGTTCTTCCTCCTCCCTGGAGTGAACCCAGTGCTGGAACAAGTCATTGATATCGATTTGGCGACGTGTCCCGGTCGCCTCCGTGCCAGACGCCCGTGCCGTGTCCGGTGCCGCGAATAGCGCTTGTGTTGACAGACATGACCAGAGACTCAGGATCGCAAATGAGCGCAACACCCGGCTGATACAGCCGGGCCGAGTCGATAGATCTTGTTGTTCGGGCATATGTCCTCACTGTGCAAGTTAGCAAGTCAAGGATCTAGTGGCCCCGCTGACGTTGCGCCGATGGCTGGCGCTTTAGTTCGGTGGCTTTGCGTCGCCGGCTTTCGCCGGGTTTGCCCTTCAATTCTCTTTTCTATCGGCCAAGGGGTGTGCCGATTGATTGTTTTATAGCATGACTTGCGCGCTCAGGTCGTAGATGACGATGTTGGTGTCCAGCAGGTAACGCAGCATCAGAGCGCTTACCGCTCCGCTTGGTGCTGGGCGGCACGCTCGGGCAGAAGTCAAACTCTCTGACGATCATGACTAAACGCCTCAACTTCGAAGCTGAGCCGCCCGCAGCGGCTGGCTGCGTAAGGCAGAGAATGAAATGGTTGCCTGCAGCAGGCTGGCGCGGAGGGTCGGTTCGAGCGATCTGTTAGCGTGCATTCTCACGAGGCCACCGCTTGGGATCTCGGGCATTGTGAATCACGGCGAGCACATGCACCAAATCCAGTCGAACGGCATAAAAAACACCGTATGGGAAACGCGGTAGCAGAGTGCGCCGAATGCCAGGCAGTAATTCGGGAAACATTAGAGGCACTTGTTCGACACGCTTCAATTGAAGCTCAAAGGCCAACTGAAATTCCGAACCCAAACCCGGGCTGCGTTCTTCATACCAGTCGTGCGCTTCACCAACCTCGCGCACAGCGCGGCCGGAAAACTTCAGGCGATATGCCACGTCCCATCTTTCAACTTGGCCTTGACCTGATCCCACGAGTATCCCGCCTCTGGATCGTTCTCAAAATCGGCCAACCGAGCATTCAGCTCAGCCTTAAACTGCGGCGAAACCTCGATGGCTTCCGGAACTGCAGCAATGCTCTCCCAAATCAGTTCGACCAGGTGGATTCGCTCCTGTACGGGCAATTCGAGAACATCGGCGACTGAAAAATTTCTCATGGGGCTTAGATTAGCACGGACGACCGATGCACCTTAACGTTCGAGTTCACCGGCTCGCCGAGGGCTAGTCCGGTGCAACGAGGGGTTAGGCCGCCGGCGATTCAAATGCACGAGCCTCAAAAACAAGTGTTTCAAAGAACTCCAGCACCAAGTTGCACAACACCAAGGGATCATCAAGTTTCATGGAATGCCCCTTATGGGCCTTCGGAGGATTGCGGATGGAGATCTTGGTTTTGATCATCGCTTGACTCAGCATGACACGGTGCTCCTTCGGTGTACCTTCGTCCTTCGTAATAAAGAGTCCATCACCTCCGAGAGAAAACGACCATCCATCTTTGTTTCCCTGAAACGCGCCTGAATTCAAAGACATTACGGTTCCGGGATCGATGGCACGCGCCGACGCTAAAGATAGGAACTCGAGTTGATGAAGTCCTTTGTGAAAATCTTCAATTCTTGCGTCATGCACGAAGCGAATAAGTTCATCACATCGCATTACCTCTTGCTGATCGCGGTACCACAGCTTGAACGCTTCATCCTTGCTCCCCTCGGCCTGCATAGCGTAGGTGACTGCCCGGCAATTGTTGATGAACGCCCCGAATGCAGATCGGAACTTCACAGGGTCTGAGGCGAGCATAAGCTCTGCGTGCATAGTTCTCGCGTCTTCGAGTTTAGTTAGCGTGTTTGGAAGGTTCATTGGAGGCCTAACTTTGATGTAGTCCGCAAACCACCGGATATCTCCGGCGCGCAAGCAGACAACTCATTTGCAAAAATTTCAAAAAGTCTTTTCACACCAAAAGCTTGGCCCAATGAACTGAATGAATGTGTGGGCATAAAAATCTGACAAAACCGACAGACCTGCGTTGGACTCAACGCGTCTACCGCATCAGACTCAGATTGATATGCGTTAAAAGCAATGTAACCTATTTCTCAAAAGGTATACATCTGCTAGCTGACATTTTCCCGATGGCGTGGCCGCGACGGCCAAGCCCCGACTGGTCAAGCAGCGGCACCCGTCAAAAAAGATGCGCCCTAAAGCCCCCGCTGAATCAACATCTTCTGCACGTCGCTAGTCCCCTCATAAATCTGGCACACGCGCACATCGCGGTAAATGCGCTCCAGGGGGAAGTCTTTCACATAGCCGTAGCCGCCCAGGGTTTGGATGGCGGCGCTGCAGACTTTTTCGGCCATTTCGCTGGCGAACAGCTTGGCCATGGCGGCTTCTTTCAGGCAGGGGTGGCCGGCGTCGCGCAGTGCGGCGGCGTGCCAGGTGAGTTGGCGCGCGGCCTCTAGCTGGGTGGCGCATTCGGCCAGTCGGAAGCCCACGGCCTGGTGGTTGAACAGGGGCTGGCCAAAACTCTGCCGGTCTTTGGCGTAGGCGACGGCCACTTCCAGCGCGCTGCGCGCCATGCCCAGGCTTTGGGCGGCAATGCCAATGCGCCCGCCTTCCAGGCCGCCTAACGCGATGGCGTAGCCCTCGCCTTCCTGGCCGATCAGGTTCTCGGAGGGGATGCGGCAGTTGTCGAAGTTGATCTGCGCCGTGTCGCTGGAATGCTGGCCCAGCTTGTCTTCCAGCCGCGCCACCACATAGCCCGGCGCCTTGGTGGGCACCAGAAACGCGCTCATGCCTTTTTTGCCTGCGCCCTTGTCGGTCACGGCGATGACGATGGCCACGTCGCCGTTTTGGCCGCTGGTGATGAACTGCTTGACGCCGTTGATGACATACGCATCACCGTCTTTGACAGCGGTGGTTCGCAGTGCAGACGCGTCGCTGCCCGTGTGCGGCTCGGTCAGGCAGAACGCGCCCAACATATCGCCTTGCGCCAGCGGCGTGAGCCACTGCTTTTTCTGGGCCGCGTTGCCGTAGCGCAGCAGGATGGCGTTGACCGGGCAATTGGTCACGCTGATCACCGTGCTGGTACCGCCATCGCCCGCGGCAATCTCCTCGATCACCAGCGCCAGCGCCAGGTAATCCAGCCCCGCACCGCCCCACTCCTGCGGCACGCACACGCCGTAAGCCCCCAGCGCCGCCAGGCCATGCAGCGCCTCGCGGGAAAAGGTTTTTTCACGGTCCCAGCGGGCCGCGTGTGGCCACAACTCGGTCTGCGCAAAGTCACGCAGCGCGTCGCGGATGGCTTCTTGGTCGGGGGTGAGGAGCATGGGGAATCAGACCAATTCCAACGCCACCGCCGTCCCCTCCCCCCCACCGATACACAAAGTCGCCAGACCACGCTTCAGGCCGCGGGCTTTGAGCGCGTGAATCAGCGTAACCATGATGCGTGCGCCGGACGCGCCTATGGGGTGGCCCAGGGCGCATGCGCCGCCGTTGACGTTGAGCACTTCGTGCGC
>CANIRI010000170.1 GCA_947469815.1 Comamonadaceae bacterium
AAGACGCCCGCCGCCCGCGCATGAACTTTCACGAGCTGGGCATTCCCACTGGGTCGGTGCTGCTGTTCAAAGACGGGCTGTCGCAGGTGACGGTGGTCAGCGACAGAAAGGTGGAACTCGACGGCACAGTCTGCTCCCTGACCGCCGCCACCCGCAAGCTGCTGGGCCTGCCCGACGACTACCCGCTGCAACCCTCGCCACACTGGAGCTTTAACGGCCAGTCGCTCAAGGCGCTGTATGAGGCGGTGCACGATGGTGGGGATTGACCTTTACAGGTTCAACATGGAGTGAGGTGCATGGCAATTTCTCACAAAAATTTCGACGCCGCCAACCGCCGCGCCGTTCAGACCAAGGCGAAGCATGCGGTGGTGACCAAAGTGCGCTACGACGCGCGGCGCAAACGCATTGTTTTGCACTTGGAGTCGGGCGTAGAGCTGGCTTTTGCGCCGCATCTGGCGCAGGGCTTGGAAGGTGCAAGCGCCGCCGATTTAGCCGGTGCGCAAATCAGTCCCTCGGGTTTGGGTTTGCATTTCCCGGCACTGGACGCCGACCTGTACCTGCCTGGGCTCTTGGACGGCCTATTCGGCTCCCGCCGCTGGATCGCTGCACAAAACGGACGCGCTGGCGGCAAGGCCCAAAGCGAGGCTAAAGCGCAGGCAGCCCGCAGCAATGGCGCGCGGGGCGGGCGACCGAAAAAACCAGTGTCCGCCTGAAAGTTCGCCCCCTCACGCATCAATCACCCGACGTGTGAACTGCTCTAGGTAATCCATCAGCTGACTGGCGCGGCGGGACAAATTTTTCGATCCCTTACTATTGCGCAGAGTTTTTGTTTGAAAGAACGCGAATGCGCCCCTCAGTAGTGCTTGACCTGAAGCGAAGTGCAGTGCGCGAAGCGGTCAGCCGCTTCCGCACGGCGAACCTGCGCGTCTTTGGGTCGGCGCTGCATGGCAGCGACCTGGATGGCAGTGACCTGGATTTGCTGGTTGATGCGTTGCCGGGTGCCACCTTGCTGGACTTAGGCGGCCTGCAGGACGAGCTGCAATCGTTACTAGGCATTCGCGTTGATTTGCTGACCCCAGGCGACTTGCCGCAGAAGTTCCGGGCCCAGGTGCTTGCGGAGGCGCGGCCCGTATGAATCAGAACCGTCTGCCTGATTACGTCGACCACATTCAGCAGGCCGCAGCAGATGTATGCAGCTTCGTGCAGGGGTTAGCCAAGGACGACTTCCTCGCCGACAAGCGCACCCAGCAGGCAGTGATCATGAGCCTCATGATCATCGGCGAGGCTGCAACGAAAGCGATGGAGGGCTATGCAGCGTTCACGCAGGCGCACCCAGAGGTGCCGTGGCGCAATATGCGCGGCATGCGCAACCGAATGGCCCACGGCTATTTCGACATCGACCTTCATGTGGTGTGGGAGACGACACAGGAATGGGTTCCGGAACTGCTCAAGCAGCTACCCGCCGTGCGTCAGGATGCCGAGAATGAAGACCCGAATGGCGATCGAACGGTGCCGTGACGGAGATTCCTCCCCTCACGCATCAATCACCCGACGCGTGAACTGCTCTAGGTAATCCATCAACTGACTCGCACCATCCGCTGCTTGGGCTGCGTTGCCTGAGGCGATGGCCTGGGCCAGGACCATGTGGCGGCGGGCGCCTTCGGTGATTTCGCCTTCGTTTTGGTAGCGGTACCAGAAGCGGCGGCACTGCACGACCAACGGGACCACGGCTTTGACGGCGGCGAAGTTGCCGCAGGCAGCGTGGTTCACGTGGTCCAGCGCCTGGTCTGCGGCCATGTATTCGTCCAGGTTGCCGCCCTGGCTGGAGGTAATCATTTTTTCGGCGCACAGCACCAGGTTTTTGCGCTGCTCCGGGCTGGCCCGGCGCGCGGAGCAGGTGGCGATGAGTTGCTCGAGCACGCGGCGGGTTTCAATCACATCGAGGTGGTCGACCACGTCGATGGTGGAGACCGTCAGCCCCCGGCGCGGCTGCTGCACGATCAGGCCGATAGAGACCATGCGCATCAGCGCCTCGCGCACGGGGGTGCGTCCGAGCTGGGCCATCTCGGCCAGTTCAGCCTCCACCACCGTTGAGCCGGGCGCAATCTCCAGCTTGGAAATCATGGCCTCGATGCGGTCGTAGGCCATATCCGCAGCGCGGCGCTTGGGCTCTGGCGGCTTTTTAGCCTTGGGTGGCGTACGGGTGCTCATGGGCGTGGCGGGTCAATGGTTGCGGGAATAGTACGTGATGGTCTCTCGGCCATGCGGCTGAGCGTGCCCACGCGCGCGGGCGAGAGCGGCGGGCGCGGGGAGGGCGTTTGCCAGCCCCACAAATGCTGCGCCGCTGCGCCGCAGACCCGGCCCTGGCAAGCGCCCATGCCGCAGCGGGTGGCCAGTTTGGCCTCGGTCCAGCCGCTGCAGGCAGCGACATCGGCGTAGGCCACGTCTTCGCAGCGGCAAAAAATGGTGTCCGCTTGCGCCAGCTTTTTCAGCGCGGGCGACAGAGAAAAATGCTTTGCTAAACGGCGGGCAAACGCAGCCCAATGCGCGTGCTCTGCCAAGGCCTGTTGCGCCACGGTTTGCCCGGTTGCAGCCAGTCCCGCGATACGCCCTTCGGCCATAGACAGCTCCACGCCGCCCGCGCCTGTGCATTCGCCCGCAGCAAAAACGCCGGGCAGCGACGTGGCCTGCCGCGCATCCACCGCAAGCACGGTTTTGCCATCAACATCTTGCGCCGTGGCGCACCCCAGCAAGCGACCCGGCTCCGCATTGGGCACCAGCCCGAAGCCCACCGCCAGCCGGTCGCAGGCCAGCGTTTCCACGCGTTCTCCGTGGCGCAGCTGCACGGATTCAAGCCGCGCTGCGCCTTGCGCGGCGATTACATGGGTGGCGCTGCGGTACCGCGCCGTCAACAGGCCCAACGCCTGTAATGCTTTACCCGGCCAGCGCCATAAACCTGCCGCGAACGCGGCGATCTGCGTCGCGTTGGCTTGCTCGGCCACGCACAGCACATGGGCGCCCGCGCTGCGGGCACTGGCCGCCGCTGCCAGCAGCAAGGGCCCGCTACCCGCCAACACAATGCACTGGCCGCGCACCGGCAAGCCGCCTTTGATCAGCGCCTGCAACGCGCCTGCGCCGGTGACGCCGGGCAGGGTCCAGCCGGGAAAAGGCAGCAGCAACTCGCGCGCGCCGGTGCACAGAATCAGCGCGTCAAAAGTCTGTATCCAAGCCCGCTGCGCGTCTTCCAGCAGCAGGGCGTGCGTGCCCTGCGCGGCCACCACGCGGGTGCCGCAGATCAGGCGCACATCGGGGCAGGCCGCCAGCGCTGCGCGCAAACGCTGTGCCGGTGCGGATGGCGTTGCGCCCGGACCGCCGCGCCAGATCTGACCGCCGGGTGCCGGGTTGTCATCGACCACGGTGATCTGCCAGCCCGCGTTCGCGGCAGCCAGTGCCGCGCTCAATCCCGCAGGGCCAGCGCCGATGATGAGCAGCGCGGGGTTTGGGTCTTGAATGGTGCTCATGACGCAGCAGTTCCGGTCTGAATTTGCATGCCGTCTTCGCACACGGTCTGGCAGGCCAGGCGTATGTGGCCGTCCACGCGCAAGCGGCATTCCTGGCAGATGCCCATGCCGCACAGCGGCGCACGCGGCTGGCCGCTCACTGAGTGGCGGGCCACGCCGTCTCCGCCGTACGCAAGAGCGGCGGCCACACTGGTGCCCGCTGCAACCCGCACGCTGCGCCCGTCTACCGTGCAATGCACCCAGGCACTGGCTTCGGCTTCGGTGTTCATGCCGCCACCAGAAAGCGGCTGGCCTGGTAGGGCCGGGCGTCCAGGGCGCAGGCCGCGCCGGTGATCTGCGCGGCGATCAGGCGCGCGGTGGCTGGGGCGGTGGTCACGCCCAGGCCCTCATGGCCGACGGCCAGCCAAAGTTTGTCGCGTCTGGGGTGTGCGCCGATCAGCGGCAAGCCGTCGGGCGTGGCCGCCCGAAAGCCGGCCCAGCTACGGGTGATTTGCAAGCCGTCCAGCGCGGGCATGTAAGCCAGCGCACAGGCCAGCATGCGCGCCAGCATGGCGGGCTCCACCGCCGGGTCGGCGCTGTCGAACTGGCGCGAGGAGCCGATCAACAACTGCCCGCTGGGGCGCGGCTGCACGTTAAAGGCCACCGACGCGCCGCTGGCCAGGTGCGCGCTTTTGACGTAAGCCAATTCCACCAACTGGTGCTGCACCGTGCCGGGGTAGCGGTCGGTGATCGCCAGGTGGCCTTTTTTGGGTTGCAGCGGCAGATCGGGGCACAGCTTGGTGGACTGCACGCCACCGGCCAATACCACCGCAGCGGCGCTGCGCCGTGCGCCGCCCTGCAGATGGACCACACCGCCTTCAATTGCCGTGACGTGCGCGCGCTCGGTGCGGATGGGTACGCGGCCATGGGCCAGCAGCCAGCGTGCGGCGTTGGGGGCGTAGACCACGCCGTCGTTGGCGACCCGCAGTGCGCCGCGCAAGCCGGGGCGCAGAGCGGGTTCGGCAAGGGCCAGTGCGGCGGCGTCCAGCAGTTCGCTGTTTACGCCAGCGGCGCGCAGGCGCACCTGTTTCTCGCGGGCGGCCTGCATTTCTTCATCGTCGGCGGCAATCCATAAAGTACCGCAGTGGCTATAGCCGCAGTCGGCGTCCATGCGCGGCACCAGTTCGGCCCACATACCGACCGAGGCGCTGCTGAGCGCCAGCTCGGCCGGGTTGTCGTCCATCACCACCACATGGCCCATACCGGCTGCGGTGGCTGCGCCTTCGGCGGCGTCAATCACCAACACCTGCAGTCCGTTCTGCGCCAGTTCATAAGCGCAGGCGGCACCCACAATGCCTGCGCCGATGACGATGGCGTCCGCGTCCATGCAGCGCTTTTCCTTACGCCCTTTAGCAGGCGAACCAGGTGTCGTTGAGGCGGTAGCCCTCGGGGAAGGGGTCTTGCGGGTCGGCACCGTAATACGACAGGCCGGTGATCCAGGCGCGCCCGCTGATTTGCGGAATGACAGCGGGCGTACTGCCGACCTGCGCCGTGCCGGTGATTTGGCAATGGAACTCGGTCTCTAAAACCGAGCGGTGTGTAAAGCGTTCGCCCACGGCGAGTTCGCCGCGCGCGTGCATCAGCGCCATGCGCGCCGAACTGCCAGTTCCGCAGGGGCTGCGGTCCAAACGGCCAGGGGATACGACCACGGCGTTCTTCGACGTTTTGATGCCGTCGCGCTGCTCCAGCGGACCGGCAAAAAGGGTCATGTTGATGGTGTGGATGCCGGGGTTGAGCGGGTGCACGCTGGGCAGTTGCTCAGCGGCGGCTAGCTTGATGCGCTCACCCATCTCGACCAGCGAACGCGCCTCGTTACGCTCCAGCGCAAAGCCCAATGAGGCGGCGTCAACGATCGCGTAAATCATGCCGCCGTAGGACACGTCCAGCGTCAGCGTGCCCAGACCGGGCACTTCGACGGGTTGGCTGCGGTGCATCACGAAGGCGGGGACGTTTTGGAAAGTGACGCGGCGGCATTTGCCGTCTTCACATTCGGCGCGCACGCGCACCAGACCGGCTGGGGTGTCAACCACCAACTCGGTCACAGGGCTTTGCATGGGGACCATGCCGGTCTC
>CANIRI010000171.1 GCA_947469815.1 Comamonadaceae bacterium
GCACACTAGGTGGAACCACTATATGGGCATCTTTTGGCTGCGTCAACAGGGTTAAGGACTTATTTTTTAGGTCGCGGGCGCGCGTGGTCAGGCTTTACTTGGCAATCAAATACAGAAATCTGTACTTGCAGATTTAGCTTCGTACCCGGGTTTGCAATCACCGCTCCAAAACGCCCCTCAGCGCCACCCCCGTATGCGTGCCCAATCGCACAGGGTCTTCGGGCGTGGCCGCCGCGAACCAGGCGGTGCAGCACGTGGATGAGTTTTTCCACGTCGGCCATGTGCAGGCCCAGCAATGCAAATGCCCTGTGTCGTTTAGAGTGAGAAAACCGATATTTCCTGAGGTTCGGGTCTGTCTAGGAAACCTGGGCGATTCAGACCCTTCAACCCACACTACCCAGAAGCGTCTGAACATCCGCCAACAAAGGTGCCAGATCAACCTCGACCGCGCTCCAAACTATGGCGGGGTCAATCGCGTCGTAACCGTGGATCAGCACATTGCGAAACGCGATGATGCGGCGGTAGTCACGAATGCGGACTGCTGTGTCAGGGTCGTCTTTTTCGAGGCGGCGCATGGCCTCGCCGATGATCTCGAAGTTGCGCTCCACGGCCTGGCGCAGCATGCGGTTTTGCTTGAACTCTTGAAGCACCAAACCATCGGTGGCGGATTTAACAAATTCCGCCGCGCTGCGGATGTCTTCAAGCAGCTTGGGTGCGCGCGGATGCATAGACGGTTTGGCGCGATTGGTTCACTGCCGCGATGAAATACGGGTTACTCAACGCGTTGGCCGATACCAGATCAATCTTGAGATGAAACAAGCCCTCAAGGGCTTCTTGCAGTCCGAAGAAGCGGTGAAAGAGGCTACCCGCATGGTCCGGACTGAACTCAACCAAAAAATCAATGTCGCTGCGTGCCGCATCAAAATCACCATCAGCCGCAGAACCAAACACCTCCAGACTATGCACGCCAAGGCGCTCGCACAGTGTCGCGACTTCGGGGCGGTGTTGTTCGATGAGGCTGATCATGGTGCTCTTGAGAGTGGATTATGCAGTCGTCACTTGGGCTACAGGCCGATCTGCGCCAGCTCGGGCCGGGCTTTGCCCTGCGGCGGCGCACGCGGGAATACTAGCGCTTTGCTGATCCAGTTGGGTTGGTCGACGATGCGCAGGCAGTCGGGTCGCCGTCGGCGACGAAGATGCGGAGGGAAAAAGGGGTAATCTGGTAAAGCGCGACAAAAACAGACAGGAATTAAGTACTTAAATCGTTGATTTAAATAAACTTTCTGATCAGCTAGGCACCAATTCCGGTTTGCGTTTAAGCACTTTTGTGAACCTCGACCGCCCGTCGGACAATTCTAGTCAGCGTTCAAGCACCGCGCGCAGCGCCACCCCCGTATGCGTGCCCAGCCGAACCAGCTCTTCGGGCGTGGCCGCAGCCACCACGCGCCCGCCGCCCTTGCCGCCGTCGGGGCCGAGGTCGATGACCCAGTCGGCCTCGGCAATCACATCCAGGTCGTGCTCGATCACGACCACGCTGTGGCCGCCGCGCACCAGGCGGTGCAGCACGTGGATGAGTTTTTCCACGTCGGCCATGTGCAGGCCGACCGTGGGCTCGTCCAGCACGTACAGGGTGTGCGGTACTTTCTGGCCCCGGCGGGTGATGTCGTCGCGCACTTTGCTCAACTCAGTCACCAGCTTGATGCGCTGCGCCTCGCCGCCGCTGAGTGTGGGCGAAGGCTGACCCAGCGTCAGATAGCCCAGGCCCACGTCTTTGAGCAGTTGCAGCGGGTGCGCGATGACCGGCATGGCGGCGAAGAAGTCGACGGCTTCGTCCACTTCCATTTGCAGCACTTCGCCGATGTTTTTGCCGCGCCAGCTGACCGCCTGGGTTTCGGGGTTGAAGCGCGCACCCTTGCAGGTTTCGCACAGCACTTTGACGTCGGGCAGAAAGCTCATGCCAATGGTGCGTATGCCCTGGCCTTCGCAGCCGGGGCAACGGCCCTCGCCGGTGTTGAAGCTGAAGCGGTTAGCGGCATAGCCGCGCGCCTTGGCTTCCAGCGTATCGGCGAAGAGTTTGCGGATCGTGTCCCAAAAACCGATGTAGGTGGCCGGGCAGGAGCGCGGGGTTTTGCCAATCGGCGTCTGGTCCACTTCGAGCACGCGGTCAATGGCCTCAAAGCCAGTGACGCTGCTGCAGCCGATCAGCACGGGCGCTTTGCCCGCCGCCTGCGCATCACGCCCGGCTTTGGTGCTGCGCTGCTGCACCAGCGCCTGCACATTGGCAAGCAGCACGTCGCGCGCCAGCGTGGATTTACCCGAGCCGCTGACGCCGGTGATCGCCACCAGGCGCTGCAAAGGAACGCGCACGGTGACGCTTTGCAGATTGTGCAACTGCGCTTGGTGTACGGTGAGCCAACCCGCCTCGGCGCTAACTGTCGCGGGGCTTTCATTCACATCAACGCTGCGCCGTGTCTGCATCGGGTGGCGCATGGCGTGCAGCAAGTAGCGCCCGGTTTGCGAGTCCGCCGCGTTTTGCACATCGGCGACCGAACCCTGCGCCACCAAACGCCCGCCGCGTTTACCGGCACTCGGCCCGATGTCTATGATGTGGTCCGCAGCGCGGATGGTGTCTTCGTCATGCTCCACCACCACCAGCGTATTGCCCTTGTCGCTCAGGGATTTGAGCGCGCCCAGCAGAATCTGGTTGTCCCGCGCGTGCAGGCCGATGGTGGGTTCGTCCAACACATAGCAGACGCCTTGCAAATTGCTGCCCAGCTGCGCAGCCAGGCGGATGCGCTGCGCCTCGCCGCCGCTGAGCGTGGGCGCACCACGGTCCAGCGTCAGGTAGCCCAGACCCACTTCTTCCAGAAATTCCAGGCGGCTTTTGATCTCGGGTATCAAGTCGCGCGCAATGTCAGCCTCGCGGGCGCTCAAACCGCCGCCGCTTTGCAGTTGCTGCACCCAAATGCGCACATCGGCCACGCTGAGAGCCGCGATATCGGCGATGCCCACGCCGCTGAAGCGCACCGCGCGCGCCATGGGGTTCAGGCGGCTGCCCTGGCAGCGCGGGCAGGCGGTGTCCGCCAGGTCTTCGACGTCAGCCTCGGCGAAGGTGTGTTCGCGCCCGCCGTTGTCCTCGCGCACCGTGTCATCAAAGACTTTGCGCTGTTCTTTGGTCAGCGCCAGGCCGGTGCCCACGCAATCGGGGCACCAGCCGTGTTTGCTGTTGTAGCTGAACAGGCGCGGGTCCAGTTCAGCGTAGCTGGTCGAGCAAACCGGGCAGGCGCGCTTGGTGGAAAACACCTCGCAGCGGCCCATGCCTGCTGCGCTGCCGGCGTCCATGGCGTCCAACAAGCCGTCCAGTTCGCTCATCACCATGACCACGCCTTTGCCGTGGGTCAAGGCCTGCGACAAAGCCTCGCGCAGCGCGGGCTCATTGGCCGGGTCCACGTCCAGGCTGATCACGGGCAGCTCAATATGGTGCTCTTTGAAGCGGTCGATGCGCGGGAAACCGGTGGTCGGCAGAAACTCGCCGTCCACCCGCAAATGCGTGAAGCCGCGCGGGCGCGCCCAGTCTGCCAGCTCAGTGTAGACGCCCTTGCGCCCGACCACCAAGGGCGCGAGCAAACCAATGTGCTGGCCGCGAAAGTTCTTGAGCAATTGCGCGGCGATGCTGTCGGCGCTTTGCGGGGCCACGGCTGCGCCATCGGAGGTGCAATGCTGCACGCCGAGCTTGACGTAGAGCAGGCGCAAAAAGTGCCAGACCTCGGTGGTCGTGCCCACGGTGGACTTGCGCCCGCCGCGCGACAGGCGCTGCTCAATCGCCACGGTGGGCGGAATGCCGTAGACCGCGTCCACCTCCGGGCGGCCAGCGGGCTGCACGATGGCGCGGGCGTAGGCGTTCAGGCTTTCCAGATAACGGCGCTGGCCTTCGTTAAACAGAATGTCGAAGGCCAGCGTGGACTTGCCCGAACCGCTCACACCCGTGACCACACTGAAGCGCCCGCGCGGAATATTCACGGACAGCGATTGCAGGTTGTGCTCTTTGGCGTTGACGATGCGGATGTCTTGCGACAGCGCTTCGCGCGCGGCCAGACGCTGGTCGGCAGCGCCGCGGGTGGCGCGCAAATAGGCCGGGCTGGCCTCTTGCACCGTATGCACCACGCCCATGGCGGCGGCGTAGTCGCGAAGGGCTTTGCCTGTGTGGCTGCTGGGGTGCAGCAACACGTCTTCGGGCGTGCCGTAGGTCACGACTTCGCCACCGGCCTCGCCGCCCTCGGGGCCGAGGTCAATCAGCCAGTCGCTGGCGCGGATCACGTCCAGGTTGTGCTCGATCACCAGCAGCGAATGCCCGGCGTCCAGCAGCTTGCGCAGCGCGCGCATGAGCTTGGCGATGTCGTCAAAGTGCAGCCCGGTGGTCGGTTCGTCCAGCATGAACAGCGTGCCCCGGCGCGCCAGACTTTGGCGGCTGGAACTGGCGGACTTGGCGGCCTCCGCCAAAAAACCGGCGAGCTTCAAGCGCTGTGCTTCGCCACCGGATAGCGTGGGCACGGGCTGGCCGAGCTTGACGTATTCCAAGCCCACATCGACGATGGGCTGCAGCGCACGCAGGACTTCGCGGTCGTTCGCGAACGCTACCGTGGCTTCGCTGACCGTCAGGTCCAGCACATCGGCGACATTCAGAAAAGAATGGGAAGAATTGGGATCTGACCCCGTTTTTCTCTCAATCCGCACCTCCAGGATCTCGGGGCGGTAGCGCTTGCCGTCGCAATCGGGGCAGCGCAGGTAGACGTCGCTCAAGAATTGCATTTCCACGTGCTCAAAGCCGGAGCCGCCGCAGGTGGGGCAGCGGCCGTCGCCGCTGTTGGCGCTGAATTTGGACGCGGTGTAACCGCGTTCGCGCGACAGCGCGGCGTTGGCAAAGAGTTCGCGGATCGCGTCCCAGGCACCCACATAGCTGACCGGGTTGGAGCGCGCGGTTTTGCCAATCGGCGACTGGTCCACAAACACCACCTCGCCCAACAAATCGGCACCGAGCAGGCGGCTGTGCGCGCCGGGCGTGTCGGTGGACTTGCCGAAGTGGCGCAAAAGCGCCGGGGCCAGTACGTCCTGCACCAGTGTGGACTTGCCCGAACCGCTGACGCCGGTGACGCAGACCAGGCGTTGCAGCGGAATCTCGACGTCCACGTTTTTGAGGTTGTGCGCTGTGACGCCTTCCAGAACCAGGCGCGGCGTGTTGTCGCCCACCATGCGCTTAAAGCCCATGCCGACCTGCTTGCGCCCGCCCAGGTAAGCGCCGGTGAGCGTGTCTGCGCCCTTGAGGTCTTCGGTGCTGCCGTCGAACACAATCTGCCCGCCTTTTTCACCGGGGCCGGGGCCCATGTCGATCATGCGGTCGGCTGCCAGCATCACCGCCGGGTCATGCTCCACCACCACCAGCGTATTACCGGCATCGCGCAGGCGCTGCATGGCGAGGATGATGCGGTGCATATCGCGCGGATGCAGGCCGATACTGGGCTCGTCGAGCACAAACAAGGTGTTCACCAGCGAGGTGCCCAGCGCGGTGGTGAGGTTGATGCGCTGCACTTCGCCGCC